>CANTGP010000322.1 GCA_947653315.1 uncultured Lachnospiraceae bacterium | reverse complement strand
CCTTTTCCTTCTCCTTTTCCTCTGCCACCAACCGTTCCGAATTTACATAAACCGCGCCCTCCCCCGCCACAAAATACATGGACACAAGCAGCACTGCCGCCATTATGATTCCCAAACCTTTTTTCTGTCTTTCATCCGCCATCTGTCCGCCACCGCTCCCATACCGTTACTAAATCTTATGAAACGCAACGAAAAAAAATACGCGGGGATGTGCAAACCGGACGGCTGCCTCATTGTTTTCCTTCTTTTCCTGTGCTAGAATGACATTGTCGGCAGAATTTCGCAAAAAATACCATACCGTCTGCCGTAAAGGAGTCTTTTCATGAACCGTAAATTAAAAAATATCATCCGACTGTCCGTCCTGCTTACCACAGCCATCCTATGCGGCTGCGCTTCCCAAAGCCAAACCGGGGACGACACATCCGCACCCGCACGGCAGCAGATAAACCCCCCTGACAGTGCAGACCGGGAAACAAATACCGCATCCGCCAAGGAATCCCCGGCGAAACCAAACGAAGACGCGCCATCCGCACTTACCGCCGGGGAAAGGCCGTCCCTCATAAGCCCCGCACAACTGCCTGCGGATGCCGTGACGCCCTGCGTCGCCCCCTATACCATTGAACCGGATTTAAGCAATATCGATAACCTGTTCCAGTTCTATTTGGCAGACGGAATGGCAGAGAAACTGTCGGAGAACGGGTTCTTTGTCTGCGGAGATGCGGGAAGGGAATTTTTTGAAATCTACGAAACCAACCGGTACGCCCAGTTCCCCAGCTTCGTCACCGTGGATTCCCTGATGCATACCTACCACCTGTACTTCAGCTATTTGCTAAAAAATACGGAGAAAAACTACCTGTCAGACAGTCTCACACAGTTAAGTCAAAAAATGCTGGAAAACTGCGCGGCCCAATACGAACTGTTAAAAGACAGCGAATGGGAATCCGCCGCCAAACGCAGCGTAGCATTCTTTACGGTAGGCGCCAAACTGTTAGACGATAACACGCCGGTGAAGGGTTATGTGGAAGATATGGTGCGCCAAGAGCTGGAACACATCCGCCTTGCCGACGGCATCCATGAATCGGCAGTTACAGGCGGTGAAGAAGATTACAGCCAGTACAAACCACGGGGATATTACGAAGGCGATACGGCATTGGAACAGTATTTCCGGGCAATGATGTGGTACGGGAGGATTCATTTCCGGCAGGAAGATGAGGAAACGGACCGGAGCGCGCTCCTGATTACCAAAGCCCTGTCGGACGATGCCAAAAGCTGCGCCTTGTGGGAATCCGTCTATACCGTCACGTCCTTCTTTGCGGGCGCCAGCGACGATTTGGGCGTATGCGAATATGCGCCGCTTATCCGCGAAGCCTACGGCAGCGGCGTCACTGCCGGGGAATTAGCCGGGAATCCGGAAGGTTTTGAACGCTTCCATGCCATGACTGCCTCCCTCTCTGCCCCTAAAATCAATTCCGTTCCCATTGCGGACGGAGAAGATAACGTGATTTTAGGCTTCCGCTTTATGGGACAGCGTTTTACCATAGACGCCGCCGTCATGCAACAGCTCATATACAGCAACGTAAAGGAAAACAGCGCCGGGGACATGAGGATGCTTCCCGATGTACTCGACGTTCCCGCCGCTTTGGGCAGCGGCGCCGCATGCCGCATTTTGGAAGAAAACGGCGCTTTTGCCTATGCCGGATACGCGGAAAACATGGAACGCCTGCAGGAAGCCCTGTCGGCGGAAAACGACGGTCTGTGGTCGGCAAGCCTGTACGCCTGCTGGCTGGATACCCTCCGCCCCCTGCTGGCCCCAAAAGGGGAAGGCTACCCCATGTTCATGCAAAACGGGGAATGGAGCAAAAAAAACCTGGAATGCTTCGCCGGCAGTTTCACGGAATTAAAGCATGACACCATCCTGTATTCCAAACAGGTCATCGCGGAAATGGGCGGATACGGGGAAGAAGAACTGGACGACCGGGGATATGTGGAACCGGAACCCCTTGTTTATGCAAAATTTGCCAATCTCGCGGACCAAACGGCGAAAGGATTGGAGCAATACGGCATGTTAAGCAGTGCGGATAAAGAAAACCTGTCCCGCCTTTCCCTCCTTGCCGGCCGGCTTCATACGATTTCCAATAAGGAACTGCAGGACGAAACCCTGACCGGAGAGGAATACGAATTTATCAAAAGTTACGGAGGCAGCATCGAACATTTCTGGTATGAAGCGGCTAAAGGGGAAGCCCCTGACGGCATGGTATCCAGCCAGGAATTTCCCGCCGCCATTGTGGTGGATATCGCCACGGACCCAAACGGCCAAGTACTGGAAGCCGCAACCGGGAGCCCCTCCATCCTTTATGCCGTAGTCAGAATCGACGGAAAACTGAAAATCACACGGGGAAGCGTTTATTCCTTCTACCAGTTCCCATGGCCTTTGGAAGACCGGTTAACGGATTCTTCCTGGCGGCAGATGATGGGACTCCAGGCTGACGAAGAAGGAAATTACCACTACGGCGAAACACTTCCGAAACCGGATTGGACCTACAGTTACCGGTATCAGTATGAACAGTATGAATAACGGAAATAAACGGTTACGGAATATCTCCCTTTTTACGGGAGCTTTGGCGGCTGTCTGCGCCGCCTTATTCTTCCTGTGGAACTCCGGAAGTTTCCTGCCCGGATGGATTGTATGGAAAAACGTTGCCTTTTCCTTTTCCGATTCCGATTCCGGTTCCGGTTCCGGCCAACCCGGCAGGTACGGCATCCTGTTAAGCCACAAAACCGTCCGTGTCTTCTACGACGGCACGCTCATTTGGACTTCCCCCAAAGGCGTAAAAGTCCAGGACGTCCTGTCCTTCGACATAGACAACGACCGGCAGGACGAACTGATACTGCTTTGCTGGAAAATCGGCCGGTACGGCGCACAGAAGCCCTTTTGGGTGGACGAAGACGAACGGAAATGGTCCCAGCATATCTTCCTGTATGAATACGGACAGGGGGAAATCAAACCGAAATGGATGTCCTCTTATTTGGGACAGGATGTAACGGAAATGACGGCCAATGTCAGGGAAAAAAACTATAACCGGCTTTTTCTGACGGATTTGGACGGAAAGGTGAACGGCTGGAAATGGGATTCCTGGGGATTTACAAAAGAAGACACCGATGTCTCTTTCACCGTATGCGGCGATAATCTGATTCATGAGCCGATTTACCGCTATGCCCTGCGCAGCGACACCTCCTTCGGTTTTCTGTTCCATAACCTGAAAGATACCATTTCCCAAAGCGACATTGCCGTCATCCACCAGGAAACACCCCTCACGGACAACCCGTCCCTCTACGGCGGCTATCCAAGGTTCGGTACCCCGGCAGGCGTAGGGAATGCCATCGCAGACGCCGGCTTCGACGTGGCTGTCTGCGCCACAAACCATGCGATGGACAGGGGTGCGGACGGCGTGTCATTTACCAAAGAATTTTTCGTTTCCCACGGCATCACCTGTCTCGGCATACAGAGCGAAGACGAAAAAGACTACCGTCCTTACGAAATTTTGGAAAAAAACGGCATCCGTTTTGCCCTGCTCAATTACACCTACGGGACAAACGGCATCCCTCTCCCCGCCGACAGCCCGCATATGGTCCATCTGCTGGAGGAGGAAGAAAAAATCAAAAACGATATCCGTCAGGCAAAAGCTGCATCCGATTTCGTCCTGATCTTCGTACACTGGGGAACGGAATACACCGCCCAACCGGACATTTCCCAGCAGGCTTGGACCCAACTGTTCCTGGAATGCGAAGCGGATGTCGTCATCGGCACCCATCCCCATGCCTTACAGCCCTATGGGCTGTTGGAAAGCGAAAGCGGACACAAAATGCTCGTTTACTATTCCATCGGCAACTATATCAGCGCCCAAAAAGAAAAAACATGCGTAAAGGGCGGGCTTGCAACGTTTACGGTATCGCTCACTTCCGACGGATATGCCGTTACGGAATACGGTTTGCAGCCATTGTCCATTACGCATGAAGGAGGCGGGAAGTTTATGGTGGACTTTGACTCCCGGTAGTCCTTCCAACCGTCCCGCCTTTTTCTACTGTTTTTCCTTTTTC
>CANTGP010000321.1 GCA_947653315.1 uncultured Lachnospiraceae bacterium | reverse complement strand
GCGACGTAACGAATACAAACAAACCCAAAGATACACTGGATTTCGCATTCCATTCAACTATAATTGCACCATGGTAAGTATAATGTTTGCTCTTAAAATACTTTATGAACATCATCAATCCCAAAAATGTTTGCAATCCACCCCAAGTGCACTGCCATATTCCGTATAATACTGTTTTCATAAATTCCTCCTCCGCAATTTCATAGCCGGACAAAAACCGGCTCATTTTTCTGCCAAATGAACCGATTTTTATTCAAACTTCAATATTTTTCAATTTCCACTCATTTTACCGGGTTTTGCATCCATAAACAAACAGCCGGACGGTTCTAATTTTCTCCCATCTTCAGAAGTTTTGCCGCCTGATCTGCCGCAATGCACGCATCAATGATTTCCTGAATATCCCCGTTCATAATTTTATCCAGTTTATAAAGCGTCAGGTTAATCCTATGGTCCGTCACCCTGCCCTGGGGAAAATTGTATGTCCTGATTTTCTCCGAGCGGTCGCCGGTACCAATCTGGCTTCTGCGCAATTCCGCCTCCGCATCATGCCGCTGCTGCTGCTCTATGTCATACAATTTCGCTTTTAACAGGGCAAATGCCTTCGCCTTGTTCTGCAACTGCGATTTCTCCGTTTGGCTGTACACCACGATTCCCGTAGGATAATGGGTCAGACGCACGGCGGAATCCGTGGTATTCACGCACTGTCCCCCGTTGCCGGATGCCCTCATTACGTCAATACGTATATCTTTATCCTCAATCACGATATCAATATCCTCATCCACTTCCGGCATCACCGCCACACTAATAGTGGATGTGTGGATACGCCCGCCGGACTCCGTTTCCGGCACGCGCTGTACGCGGTGCACGCCGCTTTCGTACTTTAACTTGGAATAAGCGCCCTGCCCGCTGATCATGAAGTTCACTTCCTTCATGCCGCCGATGCCGATTTCATCCACATTCATCGTCTCCACTTTCCAACGCTGGCTTTCCGCATAATGCACATACAGCCGGTAAACCTCCGCCGCAAAAAGCGCCGCCTCGTCACCGCCCGCGCCGGCCCTGATCTCCACGATAACGTTCTTATCATCGTTGGGGTCCTTGGGCAGCAGAAGGATTTTCAGCTCCGTTTCCAGCTCCTCCACCCGTTTTTTCGCAAAGTTCAGCTCCTCCTTGAGCATTTCCCGCATTTCCTCATCGGATTCCCCTTCCAGCATGGCAAGACTGTCCTCAATATCCTGCCTGCTTTTCTTGTATTCCTTATAGGCTTCCACAATGGGCGTTAAATCGCTCTGCTCCTTCATCAGCGCCCGGAACCGCTCCTGGTTATTTGTTACCGTCGGTTCCCCCAGCTCCCCCATGATTTCCTCAAAACGAATCAGCAAATCTTCCAACTTATCAAACATTTCCAATCCTTTCCTCCTTAACCAAGTAAGGGAAAATTTTTCCCCTGCCTGCCGCGCGCCGCTTTAGCGTCATATTCCTGCACACGTTCCCGCACAAACAGCCCGCAGGCCACCGCAGCTTAAAAACAGTATCCGTCCGGTTTACACCGCTGCATCCGTCTTCCGCTCCATTTTCGGACTCCACCCATACACCACACGGTCCAGCCCTGCAAAATCCCTGACCACCGTAATTTCCAAAAAACCTTCCCTCATCATAATATTCTTCACGTCTTCCGCCTGGTCACACCCGATTTCAAAAAAAAGATATCCGCCTCCCCGCAGGTATTTCCCTGCCTGTGCGGCAATCTTCCGGTAAAAAAACAATCCGTCCCCTTTTCCGTCCAAGGCCATAAGCGGCTCGTATACCCGCACTTCCTCCATCAGCCCGGCAATTTCCCCGGTCGGTATATAAGGGGGGTTGGAGACAATGATGTCAAACAGTCCGTCCACATCCCCAAACAAATCGCCCTGTAAAAAACGGTAATTTCCCCCAAGCCGCCGTCCGTTCCGTTCCGCTACCGCAAGGGCTTCCCCCGAAAGATCCGTCCCCACACCGCTGCAGCCGTTGGAATAATGCAGCAGACTCAAAAGGATGCAGCCGGAACCCGTACATAAATCCAGTACTTCCATCCCGTCGTGAAGGTAACGCATGACCTCCTCCACCAAAATTTCCGTATCCTGCCTGGGAATCAGAACATGCCTGTTTACTTCAAAAGTCAGTCCCATGAAATCCTGTTCCCCCGTAATATACTGAAGCGGCACACGGCTTTCCCTCCGCGCAATTCCTTCAAAATAAGCGCTGCAAAACTCCTCCCCCAGCTCCCTGTCCCCGTGGACAAGCAGGTCATTCCGGTTGGTATGGCAAATATGTTCCAGCAAAAGCCTTGCATCCAGCGCGGCTTCCTCTACTCCCGCTTCTTTTAACCGGCACACACCGTTATCATACGCTTCCTTATAGTTCATTTCCGCCTTCCCGTTCTTCCGGTCCATCTCCGATTTCTTCTGTCCTTAGTTCTTCCGTTTCCGGCTTTTCCATTTTCAATTCTTCCGATTCCAATTCTTCCGATTCCAATTCTTCTGTTTCCAGTTCTTCCGTTTCCAATTCTTCTATTTCCAGTTCTTCTATATCCAATTCTTCTATTTCCAGTTCTTCTATATCCAGTCCCTCTGTCCTCAATTCTTCATCCGCTTCCCTATCTAATTCTTCCGGCTCCTCTAATTCAACCCGTTCTTCTAAGCGGATTTTCTTTTTTCCTTCTTGTTTTCTGTCTTGTCTTCCTTCTCGTCCCAGCCCTCCCTTTCTCTCCGGTTCTTTCCTTTCCGTCTTCCCGGTTGCAACCGTTTCATCCATCCGTGCATAGCCGCTATCGGCATCATCGTCCTCCACATCTCCTGTCGGCTCATCCACCAGCCAGGAATCGTCGACTTCATACCCGAAAGTTTCTTTCAAATATGCTTTCCAGTCAAAAACGGCTTCCACGGACGCGATTGCCACCTCCGCCATTTCCCTGTCCGGCTCTTTGGTCGTCAGCTTTTGCAGCCACATTCCCGGTGCGGAAAGGATACGCACGAAAATATTGTTGCTCCGTCCCGCCAAGCGGATAATTTCATATGAAATCCCGGCAATCACCGGAATTAGCGCAATCCGCAAAAGCACCCGAAGTACCGGCTGCTCCACACGGATGAAAAAGAACACGATAACACTGACAAATACGACAAAAAACAAAAAGCTCGTCCCGCACCTCTTATGCAGCCTGGAACTGCGCATCACATTATGCACCGTCAGCGGACGCCCCTTCTCAATGCAGTTAATGCATTTATGTTCCGCCCCATGGTACTGGTAAAGGCGGCGGATATCCTTCATCATGGTAATTGCCACAATATAGCCGACGAAAATCAGAATACGGATGGCGCCCTCAAGGATTGCCATTACGGAAGTATTCCTGATATATTCTTCAAATAAAGACGAAATAAAATAAGGCAGCACCATGAAAATGGCCACGGCAAGCACGATGGAAAAAACAGTGACCATTCCGAGCATGACATTTTCCGCCTTCTCCCGGAACAGTTTCCCCATCACTTTATCCGCCGCCGTTTCCTGCGCCTCGCCGTCCTCATAAAACGATACGGAATGGTTCAGGGTCTTCATCCCGAGCACCATGGAATCCAGAAAATTAAAAATCCCACGGACAAACGGAACCTTCTTTAACACACTGCCCTCCATAATCCCCTGGTATACATCCACTTCCACGTCAATCACACCGTCCTGCTTACGCACAGCCACCGCGTATTTATCCTTATTTTTCATCATCACGCCTTCCAGCACTGCCTGACCGCCTATGCCGGAATAACGGTTCCCTTTGTTTTTCTTCATAATAACCGGTTCCTCATATCCTCCATATATTTAAATAAGGTTGAGATAGCGACCACCTCAACCTTTTTGCATGTAAACTTATGAACAGTTCCTTACTTAACGCCGTATTTTCTGTTGAACTTATCAATACGTCCGTCAGCCCTTGCGGATTTCTGCTGGCCGGTATAGAACGAATGGCATTTGGAACATACTTCCACGTGGATTTCCTTCTTCGTGGAACCTGTTACGAATGTATTTCCGCAGTTGCAAGTTACAGTTGCCTGATAGTACTCAGGATGGATTCCTTCTTTCATCTTTTTC
>CANTGP010000320.1 GCA_947653315.1 uncultured Lachnospiraceae bacterium | reverse complement strand
AGCGGTAAGGTAGTCTTTCAGCACATAATCGGCGCAGCGTCCTACAATCACACAGGATTCTTCCTCTGCCAACTGTTTGATGACTTTTGCCTGATAATTGAACAGATTATCATCGGAAACGAAATCCTCGCTTTCCGGCGGGATTAGTTGTCCGGTGTAGACATTTTTAATAATCTTGAATAAATGGGTCACCTTTACTTTTTCGTCCGCATTCACGAACAGACGCTCGTTAATGCCGCTGTCTTCCGAGGCGAGTTTCAGCAGTTCCTTATCATAATAATGAATCTTTAAATCCTCTGCCAGCATTTCCCCTATGGTACGCCCGCCGCTCCCGTACTGCCTCGCGATGGTTATGACTACCTTACCGCTCTGATTCATACGCTTAATCCTCCCTGATGTTTATTCTGATTTGACTCCCGGCTTTGGCTTATGCCTCGCCAAGATAAGCCTTCTTAATGGAGTCATCGTTTAATAAATCGGCCGCCTTCCCTTCCAGTACGATATTGCCCGTTTCCAGCACATACGCCCTGTCCGCGATGGAAAGCGCTTTTTTTGCATTCTGCTCCACCAAAAGTACCGTGGTGCCGCCCTCGCTTACTTCCTTTATAATATCAAAAATTTCATTGACAAAAATCGGTGAAAGCCCCATGGACGGCTCATCCATTAATATGATTTTCGGATGGGACATCAACGCGCGTCCCATGGCGAGCATCTGTTGTTCGCCGCCGCTTAAGGTCCCCGCCATTTGGTTCTGCCGTTCCTCCAAACGGGGGAAACGTTGATAAACCAGCTTTAAGGTATCTTCGATTTCCTTTTTATCCTTTCTCGTATAAGCGCCCATTCGAAGGTTCTGCAGCACCGAAAGCTGGGCGAATACTCTCCTGCCCTCCGGTACGTGGGCCATTCCCATGGATACGATCTTATACCCCGGTACCTTAGTGATATCTTTTCCTTCAAAAACAATACTTCCCGCTTTGGCAGGCAGAAGCCCGGTAATGGTATGGAGCGTGGTAGTCTTACCGGCTCCGTTTGCGCCGATCAGCGCAATAACCTCGCCTTCGTTGACATCGAAGGAAATACCTTTAATTGCCTGGATCATCCCATAATATACTTCCAAATCCCTGATTTCCAGCATAGCCATTTCCCGTTTCCTCCTATTCGCCTAAATATGCCGTGATTACCTGTGGGTCATTAAGAACATCCGCCGTCTTGCCCTGCGTCAGGATGCGGCCGAAGTTCAACACCGTAAGTTCCTCACAAATACCGGAAACAAGTTTCATGTCATGCTCGATCAACAGGACTGTCATATCGAATTCCTTCCTTACAAAACGGATGGTATCCATCAGTTCCCCCGTTTCATTGGGGTTCATTCCTGCCGCCGGTTCATCCAAAAGCAGGAGCTTCGGATCCGTGGCAAGGGCACGGGCAATTTCCAGCTTGCGCTGTTTTCCGTAAGGCAGGTTTGCCGCCAAATAATCCGCTTCCTGATCCAAATCAAATACTTTTAAAAGCTCCATCGCTTTTTCATTCATTTCTTTTTCCATCCGGTAATATCCCGGCAGGCGGAAAATTCCTTCCAGCGTATGATAAGGATAACTGTTATGAAGCCCTACTTTTACGTTATCCAGTACCGACAATTCCTTAAACAGACGGATATTTTGGAATGTACGGGCAATTCCCGCCTTATTGATTTCTATGGTTTTTAATCCCGTGATATCCTTATCTTCCAACCGGATAATCCCCTCATCCGGCTTATAAACCCCTGTCAACAGGTTAAAGACCGTAGTCTTTCCCGCACCGTTCGGTCCAATCAGCCCGTAGAGCTGTCCTTTTTTTATCGTAAGCTGAAAATCGTCCACGGCACGCAGACCGCCAAAGGAAATGGTTAAATTCTTTACTTCCAACAATGCCATCTTATTTAACCTCCTTTTTTTCCGTTTTTACTGCGGATGCTTCCGCCACGGCCTTCTTTTGGAAGCCGGAAAAATATTTTTCCTTTATGCGTTCCTTCCATTCAATGGCTTTCGGACTCCAGTTAAAGAGCATCATCACAATAAGAACAACCGCATAAATCAGCATACGGTAATCGCTTAAACCGCGCAAAAGTTCGGGAAGCAGCGTAAGGATAACGGCAGACAGGATGGAACCGCGGATATTCCCGATTCCTCCTAAAACCACAAACACCAAAATCATAATCGACATATTATAACCGAAATTCTTCGGCAGCGCGGTTAAGGTGGACAGGTTATGGGCATATAATACGCCTGCCACGCCCGCGATGGATGCCGAAATGGAAAAAGCCATCAGTTTGTACTTCGTGATATTAATTCCCACCGATTCCGCCGCAATGCGGTTATCCCGGATGGACATAATTGCCCGCCCGTCCCTTGAATGAACCAGGTTCAGGATAATAAACAGGGAAAGTAAAATCAAGATAATGCCGACGGTAAAACCGGCGTCATGGGGCGTCCCCGTAATACCCTGTGCCCCGTTGATCAGTACTTCCCCGTCCTCTTTCAAATGCAGGGAGATGGAATCCTTCATGGAAAAATGAAACCCGTCGGAATCCCTTCCGATATAAAGTACGTTCACAAGGTTTTTAATGATTTCCCCAAATGCCAGCGTAACGATGGCGAGATAATCGCCTTTTAACCGGAGCACGGGAATTCCTATTAATATACCGAAGATACCCGCAACCACGGCTCCCAAAACCAATGCCAAAAAGAACCGTATTCCGTCCGGCATGGCGCCCTGCACGCATTTGGAAAAAAACGCGCCTGAAAATGCCCCTACACACATAAAGCCCGCATGTCCCAAACTCAATTCACCTAAAATACCTACCGTTAAATTCAGTGAAACCGCAAGCATGACATAGATGCAAAGGGGAACCAAAAGCCCTTCCATCAGGCTGGATACATGTCCGCCCGCCAGCAAAATCTGGACAATCAAATAGACCACAATTACCATCAGGTACGTAATGGCATTACTTTTTGCCGTCTTACTTAACTTTAATTTTGTATTCATCTTATTCATGGCAGCACCTTACACTTTCTCCTGGATGTTCTTTCCCAAGATGCCGGTCGGCTTCACGAGAAGGACTACAATTAAAACCGCGAACACGATGGCATCCGCCATCTGTGAAGAAATATATGCCTTTCCCAAAATTTCTATGATTCCGAGCAGGATTCCCCCTATCATGGCGCCCGGAATGGAACCGATACCCCCGAATACCGCAGCCACGAACGCCTTAATTCCGGGCATGGCGCCCGTATAAGGAGTCAGGGAAGGATAGGAAGAACAAAGCAGTACGCCCGCCACCGCAGCCAATGCCGAACCGATGGCAAACGTAAACGCTATCGTACCGTTTACGTTAATGCCCATAAGCTGTGCGGCGCCTTTATCTTCGGAAACGGCCAGCATTGCCTGTCCGGCTTTCGTTTTATTAACAAACAATGTCAGGCATACCATAATGATAATACCTGCAATAATCGTCACGATGGTTTCCCCCGAAATCATCAGTTTTCCGTCCGCCAGCTTTAGCGGCTGTATGGAAACCACGGAAGTAAAGGATTTCGTATTTGCGCCGAAAACCAGCAGGGCAACATTCTGCAACAGGTAGCTGACGCCGATTGCCGTAATCAGCACCGCAAGGGGTGAAGCGGCATTACGCAGCGGTTTATATGCCACCCGTTCGATTACCATACCCAAACCGGTACAAATCACCACTGCCACCAGGATTCCGACCGCCGGAGGAAACCCACATGTACTGACTACCGTAAATACGGCAAATCCCCCGACCATAATGACATCCCCGTGGGCAAAATTCAGCATTTTCGCGATACCGTATACCATCGTGTATCCCAGCGCAATAATCGCATATACACTCCCCAGACTGATGCCATTGATCAAATAAGAAATAAAACTCATAAGAAACACCTCTTTGTCTTTTCTACATTACAAGGTTAAATTATACCATTAAATCCTCACGGAAGCAAGAAAATCCCGCTTCATTCTCTTTAGACATAACAGTTCTGCCTGAAATGTTGTGTTGGGATGTCCGTGCGCAAAAAGAGGGATGCAGAATTCCTTCCCGCATCCCTCCTCGGCTGCCTAACCTGT
>CANTGP010000319.1 GCA_947653315.1 uncultured Lachnospiraceae bacterium | reverse complement strand
TAGCCATGGCTACAATATAAAAATAAAAAAAGGTTGCTGAGAAATCAAAAACTATTTAATTAACTTACGAATTAATTACAACCCTTTCAAATCGTTTTTTGTCAATAGAAAATTTGTCATATCCAACAAATCATTCCATTGCCAGTTTTGTTAATATGTCAATATCATTCATCAAATATTTCCTCCCAATAATAAACTCGCTGTAAAAAGATTGTATGAAAGATTAGTCTATGAGGATTGGTGCATCGGTATGGTTAATCGGATCATCGGGCAGGGAAAGTATCTTCCCTACCCGGGAGCCGTTTTCTCTGTCAGTTACCGGAATTTTTCCGCAGCATATCCACCAATTCCCGGAATTCCTTTTTATATTCATCCTCCAAATCCATTTCCTCCAGCACTTCCAGCACATGCGCAAGCGAAGCGTCCGCCCGGTACCCGCTGTCCATGGCTGCCAGCCCAAATTCCGCCGCCGCTGCCGCAAAAAGGAAATCGTCATCCGCATCTTCCGTATATGCCGCAAAGTCCACCGGATACTCCAACAACATGCTTTCGTTTCCGTCCGGCTCCTTGTAACGGATGCTCACGGTCAGCCATTCATACTCCTTATGGTTGTTTCCGTCTCCCGCAGGTTCTTCTTTCCCGTTGTCGCCCGCGGCATCCTTGCCGCTTCCTTCATGGAACTCGGCATATTTTAAATCTTTCTGCGTCTTTTCCCTGCCGTTTACCGGTTCCGTGGTGACGATTTCATACAGTGCGGTCACGCAGTGGCCCGCACCGATTTCCCCCGCGTCCTTCGTATCGTCGTCAAAGTCCTCCGCCGCCAGCATACGGTTATCGTATCCGATCAGACGGTATTCTTCCACCACTGCCGGGTTAAATTCCACCTGGAATTTTACGTCTTTGCAGACCGTAAGCAGTGTGGCGCTCATTTCTTCCACCAGTACTTTATTGGCTTCCCGCAGGGAATCAATGTATGCATAATTGCCGTTCCCCTTGTCCGCCAGCGTTTCCATTTTGTTATCCTTTATATTTCCGGCTCCGAAACCGAGAACCGAAAGAAATACTCCCGACTCCTTCTTTTCGGTTATCAACTCCTCCAGTTCCTCCTCCGTGGTAAGCCCCACGTTCAAATCCCCGTCCGTGGCAAGAATGACCCTGTTGTTGCCCCCTTCGATAAAATATTCTTCCGCCAGCCGGTACGCCGTCTCGATTCCCCGGCTCCCGTGGGTGCTTCCGCCCGCCTCCAGCGCATAGAGCGCCTGGCATATCTTTTTCGTCTCGCTGCCCGGCACGCCTTCAAGGACTACGGTGTCTTCCCCCGCATAAGTCACGATGGATACCCGGTCTTTCTCCGTCAGGTTCTCCGCAAGCAGTGCGAAGGATTCCTGCAGCAGCGGGAGTTTATCCGGCGCATACATGGAGCCGGACACGTCCAGCAGGAACACAAGGTTGGAATCAGGAAAATCCCCGTAATCCACATCCTGCGTCTTTAGCCCAATACGCAAAAGCTGGGTTTCCCGGTTCCACGGACACGGCATAATCTGGGTCGTCACGCCAAACGGCTCCCCGTCCTCCGGGTCCGCCAAATCCCCGTAAGAAAAATAATTGATGATTTCTTCTATCCGTACCGCCCCTTCCGGCAGATTTTCCACGGCATAACCGTCCGTAATCAGCCTGCGGAGGTTGCTGTAAGACGCCGTATCCACATCCGCGGAAAATGTGGAAAGGGGCTCTTGGTAAACCGGGCTGAATCCTTTTTCCTCCCACCGGGAATATTCTTCCGCATTCTTTTGTACCGTTTCCGTATTTCCTTCCGCGTCCCCTCCCGGATACCGGAGCGTCTCCCCCGCTCCTGCCGCCGTATCCGGCTTGCTTTCCGTCATACCGTATTCTGCGTCCCATGCTTCTTCCGAAGCGGTTGCCTCCGCCGTTTCCGCCGGTGCCGCCGTATCCGCTGCCGAGCCCCCCGCCGATGAGGATTTTACCCCCGCCCCGTCTGCCATGCCGCAGCCGGTCAGGATACTTCCCGCAAACACCGTCCCCGCCAGCAAAACCGCCGCCATACGCTCCGTAAACCTTCCTGCTTCCGTTTTTCTGTTTTCCATAATTCATCCTCCCTTTTTCACCGGACTCTTACATCCGCAATTCCATCTTATATGACAGATACGTTTCAAGGAAGGGATATTATGGTTTTTTTTATCATTTTTACTTTTTTACCAAACCGACCATTTGTTCAAGGCTCATTTCTCCCATGTCCTGTTTATCCGTCTCTGCGTCTCTTTGTCTTACGGATACAGACCTGTTTTTTTTCTCGTTTTCGCCTATGATAATCATATATGGCACCTTATCCATGCGTGCTTCACGGATTTTATACCCGAGTTTCTCGCTTCTGCCATCCACTTCTGCCCGGATATCATTTTCTTCCAAATAGCCCTCAACCTCCTTGGCATAATCCGTATATTTATCCGAAACAGGAAGAATCTTAACCTGTACGGGTGCAATCCACGCAGGAAATTTCCCCGCATAATGTTCCAATAAAATACCAATAAAACGTTCTATTGAGCCGAAGATAACTCTATGCAGCATAATCGGGCGGTGTTTCTCCCCGTCTGCCCCAATATAGTCGATATCAAATCTTTGCGGAAGCTGGAAATCAAGCTGGATGGTTCCGCATTGCCATGTTCTGCCTATGGAATCTTTCAGATGAAAGTCAAGTTTCGGTCCGTAGAATGCACCGTCTCCTTCCTTTACTGCATAAGACTTACCCATTCCCTGCACCGCTTTTTCCAAAGATTCCGTAGCAAGCTGCCACTCCTCATCACTGCCTATGGAATGCTCCGGTCTCGTTGACAATTCAATTTCATATGAAAAACCAAACTTCCGGTAAACTTCATCAATAAGACGCATAACACCTTGTATCTCATCCATTACCTGATCTTCCCTCATAAAAATGTGAGCGTCATCCTGCGTAAATGAACGTACCCTCATAAGACCATGTAATGTTCCGGACTTTTCATTACGGTGTACAATCCCCAATTCTCCCATTCGTATAGGAAGCTCCCTATATGACCTCGGTTCCTGTTTATACACCAGCATTCCGCCCGGACAACTCATGGGTTTGATTGCATAATCATCATCTTCGACCTTAAGAGCGTACATGGCATCCCGATAAAAATCCCAATGCCCCGATGTCTCCCAAAGGCTTCTTTCCAACATAATAGGCGTGGAAATTTCAACATATCCTTTTCTGCGATGGATTTTCCTCCAATAATCAACCAGCAGATTCTTCAATATCATTCCCTTCGGCAAAAATACCGGCAGTCCCGGTCCCTCCTCAAAAATCGTAAAGATTCCAAGTTCCTTTCCCAATTTTCTGTGGTCCCTTGCTTTTGCTTCTTCAACCATATGCAGATATTCATCCAATTGCGCCGCTTTCGGAAAAGATATCCCATAAATTCTCGTAAGCATTTGATTTTTTTCGTTGCCCCTCCAATAAGCTCCGGCCACTGACAATAGTTTGATTGCTTTAATCTGGCACACATTGGAAATATGTGGTCCTGCACAAAATTCTTCATATTCTCCCTGCTTGTAGAAGCTGATTTGCTCTGTATCATCCAATTCCCGTATCAGCTCCATTTTATACGTTTCACCTGCCTTCTCCATAAAGCTGATAGCTTCTTCCCTTGACTTCCCATAGACTTGCAAGGAGAGAGACTCTTTTACAATCTTTCTCATTTCTGTTTCGATTGTCTTTAAATGTTCTTCCGAAAATGAAAAATTAAATTGGAAATCATAATAAAATCCATTTTCGATTGCCGGACCAATGGCACACTTCGTTTCCGGATATAAACGTTTTACAGCCTGCGCAAGCACATGTGCGCTCGTATGCCAAAATGCCTTTTTGCCCTCCTGTTCTTCAAAGTTTACTTCTGCAATTTCTCCGTTTTTCCGTAGAACCTTCATACTTTGTTGCTCCTTTCACTTTTCCCTTTTCCGTTTTAACGATTTGGCAACAACATAAGAAAAGCACCCATAAGACCATAATCAAATAGTCCTAAGGGTGCATTCAGCACGGTTCCACCTTAACTTTTCACTTCAGATTCCATCAAATCCTATCCTTTAA
>CANTGP010000318.1 GCA_947653315.1 uncultured Lachnospiraceae bacterium | reverse complement strand
GTAGGCTCGCTGATAATCCGCTCCACCTTAAGCCCTGCCAGCTCCCCTGCCCTCTTGGTGGCACGCCTTCTTGCATCGTTAAAATATGCCGGAACGCTTATGACCGCTTCCGTTACTTCTTCCCCCAGATAATGTTCCGCATCTTCCTTTAATGCCCGCAGTACAAAAGAAGACAGTTCTTCCGCCGTAAAGGTTTTATGTAACAGCGTATATTTCTTCTGGCTGCCCATATCCCTCTTGAATACGCTTGCCGCACTCTCCGGATAAAGCAGTCCCCGTTCCACTGCCGAATCCCCCACATAAACCTGTCCTTCCTCATCCACGCTGACCACGGACGGCGTCAGCCTTTTCCCCAGGCGGTTCGGGATAATCTCCGGTCCCGCCTCCGTAAAATAAGCCGCAAGGCTGTTCGTCGTTCCCAAATCGATACCTATAATCATTGTAAACCTCCATGCTGCCGACAGCCTGTAACGAAAGGCGCGGCACAAATCTGCTTTCTTCCATTCCTATAATTCCTATACTATCATACCACACCGCAATCGAGTAGGGAAGGGCATTTTCCCTATACGCCGCCTTAGCGGCATCTTCCTCTGCATGGGGCTGCGCAAAAAAGGAAAGCATCTTTCGATACTTTCCCATAACATCAGCTTCCCAATCCTTTTACAATCAGCAGCTTATCTCCCGGCCGGATTTCGTCCGTGGTCATGTCATTGGTCTCCTTAATCTGTGAAATCGGCACATAATAACGTTTTCCCACATCCCACAGACTGTCGCCCTCTTTTGCAATATAAATTACGATACCCGGAAGCCCGCTCAGTTTATCCATATCCAGCTCCGATACCACGATGTCCGTCACGATGTCCTCTTTGCGCTGTTCAAACACAATGGCGCGGAAATCGATGACCGCCTTGATATCCAGCTCGCTGCTGTCCAGCATGGCAGCCGAAAGCTGCTCCAACCCCGTCTGTATCTTAAAAGTGCAACCTCTGCTAATATCCGGCACTTCCAATACGTAGCTGAACGGAAGCTGCCCTTTCACCGAGCCGTAAGGAATCCTCTCGTCACTGCTTAAATACAGGCATTGCACATTCAGGGTTCCCTGTATGTGGATGCCGTTTTCCACGACTTCCCCGCTTTCCACCTGTACCTGTGCCTCACTGTGCAAAAGCTGCACCATGGGTACTTCCGATGTGCCGGTTTTCATATGATCCGCCACTTTCACCTTCCCGGAAGGTCTTGCGAAAATCTCGCGGAACTGTGCCTGCTTGCTCACCGCTTCCACTTCCTTCACGACACCGTACACACCGGACAGGATTTCCAGCCGTTCTTCTTCATAAAGGGCGATGTCCAAATCCATCACCAGTTCCATGGCAAATACCCGCTGTTCCCCGTCAAAATCGGGACGTATTTCCACCTCTTTGTGCCCCAGCACATAATCGATGTCCGCCGCCATTCCGTCTTCACAGCCGCTACAATCCACGGTACCGCTAAAGGGAACCGTTGTTTCGTAACTCTTAACGGCCGTTTCTTCCCCTTCGCCCGCCGCCTCCGGTTCATAGAGGAAAAACACGTTCAAATCCCCCTGCACCGACAATTTTCCTTCCTGTGCCCGGAACTCCACGTTCGCCGGTTCCACGCCCTGCCAGATAATCTGAAACACGTTAGGGTAATTCTGCGGAAGCTCCAATTCTTCCTTGATACGGAAAATATCCCGTTTCTTCACCGCCATCTGTGCAATGCGCAGCGGTTTCCTGCGGTACTCCACAGGCTCCTCATGATACAAATCCACCGCCGTTTCCTCGTCATACATCATTTCCGCCAAAATCCGCAGGGAAACAAGCGCCTGCACGCTGAGCTTCCTGGAATTAATCAGACCCACCGTCAAATCCTCCAGGTTCCATTTCACGTTCACGCTATCCCCGCTCTGCACGCCTTCCGCATAAAGCTGCTCCTCAAAAGGCAGGCTGCCTTCCAAACATGCCGGAACCGGTCTCTCCCCTTCCGTCAGGTACATCACAAGGAACTGGAGCCTGCCCTTTACCGTCACATGGTCTTCCGTCGCCTTGACCTCCTCCAGCACCACGCTTCCCCTGTCATAAATCAGTTTTCCCGCATCCGGTTTGGCATCCGGGATATTCACGTCATCTTCCAGCGTGATTTGTGTCGATGCCTGCCCCTTCACCAAATCCATATGTATGTTTTTTTTCACTAACTCCACAAAAACACCTCCGTGTCCGCCATTACCATTCCTTGTACTTACAGTAATTGTATGAGACACGGAGGATAATTATTCCGCCTTTATTCCGCGCTTGCCAAAGCACATCAAAGCACATTCAGGAAACGCTTCCAATCAGGGAATTTATGTCCCCGATTCCGTACCGCTCCATGTATGCCTCGATTCCTTCCGCCACTTCCACGGTGGTGTAGGGATTGACGAAATTCATGGCGCCCACCGCCACGGCAGTCGCCCCCGCTAACAGGAATTCCAAAGCATCTTCCGCATTGGCAATACCGCCCATGCCGATAATGGGAATCTTTACCGCCTGTGCCGTCTGGTATACCATACGGACGGCTACCGGTTTTACCGCCGGACCGGAAAGCCCGCCGGTCCGGTTTGCCAGCACAAACGCACGCTTATGCACGTCGATTTTCATTCCCGTCAGCGTATTGATCATGGACAGGGCATCCGCCCCCGCCGCTTCCGCCGCCTTTGCCATCTCCGTGATATCCGTCACATTGGGACTGAGTTTCATGATAACGGGCTGTTTCGCTTTTTTCTTCACTGCGGCAGTAATGTCATACAGGCTGTCCGCCTTCTGCCCGAAGGCAATAGCGCCCTCCTTGACATTGGGACAGGATACGTTGATTTCCAGCATATCCACTTGCGTATCCCCCAGCTTTTCCACCACTACCAAATAATCCTCCACCGTCTTCCCGCAGACGTTGGCAATGATTCTCGTGTCATATTTTTTCAGGAAGGGAATATCCCTTTCGATGAACACATCGATGCCCGGATTCTGCAGTCCGATGGCATTGAGCATCCCTCCGTACGTCTCCGCGATACGCGGCGTCGGATTGCCCTCCCAAGGTACATTTGCCACACCCTTTGTCACTACCGCCCCCAGCCGGTTTAAATCCACAAATTCGGCATATTCCATTCCGGAACCGAAGGTTCCCGATGCCGTCATCACCGGATTTTTGAATTCCACGCCTGCTATCCTTACTTTTGTATTCATCCTGATCCTCCCTGTTTTCCCGCATATTTTCCGCCCGAACGCTTCTCCTAAATATCCACGTCTTCCGCCGGGAAGACCGGACCGTCGGTACAAATCCGCGCATTCTTCACATGGGAATGCGCATCCGTTTTAACCGTTTTGCATACGCACCCAAGACAGGCTCCCACACCGCATGCCATCCGTTCCTCCAGCGACAGGTAAGCCGCAATTCCTTCTTTTCCGGCATATTGTTTCACCGCCCGCAGCATGGGCATCGGTCCGCATGCCATAATCACGTCCGTTTCCAGCCCGTTTTGTACAATGGCATCCATCACGGTTCCTTTTGTCCCCGCACTGCCGTCCTCGGTCGCCACATACACTTTTGCATATTTTTCCAAATCTTCCTTTAAGAAAAGCTGGCGGTTCCGGTATCCCGCAATTACCGTCACCTCTTTCGCCTCTCCTTCTTCTTTCAGGCTCTTTGCAAGCTGCAGCATGGGCGGAATGCCGATACCTCCTCCCATCAGGAACACCCGTTTTCCTTCCGCGGCTTCCAACGGAAAACCGTTTCCGAGATTCCCCAGGATACGGATATTCCTGCCCGCATGGAAAACGGATAGTTCCTCCGTCCCCTTTCCCGCCACACGGTATACAATCCGCAGCCTCCCCTTCTTCCGGTCCGTCTCGCAAATGCTGATGGGGCGCGGCAGGAGCGTGCTTTCGTTATGTGGGTATACGCCGATGAACTGCCCCGCCTTCGCCGTTTTTGCCAAATCCGTGTCAATCCACATATCATAGATGCCGTCCGCAATCTCCGTTTGGGATATCACTTTCGTTTTTATTTTCTTCTTCTGTTCCATGCTCTGTTCCATGAAGTCCCTGTCCTTTCCGCTTCCATTTTCACTTCCATTTT
>CANTGP010000317.1 GCA_947653315.1 uncultured Lachnospiraceae bacterium | reverse complement strand
ATGGGCACCCTAAGGAAGATGCCAGCGAAGCCGGCGGGTGCCCGGCGCGCGAGTAGGGGAGAAAAAACTTCCCCTACTCGATTGCACACGGGCACCCCAAGGAAGATGCCGACGAAGCTGGCGGGTGCCCGGCGCGCGAGTAGGGAAGATGTCTTCCCTACTCGATTGCACAGCCCCGTGCAGAGGAATATGCCGCCAAGGCGGCGCATGGGGCGCGCGGCGAGTAGAATTGTGATATTTGGATGAAAAAAGCAGCCGTTTTTGGGTTTTTCTGAGCATTTAAGGGGTTGGCTGCTTTAATTGTATATGTTTCGGATTTCTTTTTGGGTGAAAATCCACAATGGTTAGTTGGAAACCGGGGATTTTTTGGCTGTTTTTTTGCTGATGAAAAGGGACGGCAGCGGCGGATGAAAAAGAAGTACTTGCAAAATAAAAGGAGTATGCTATAATACCGCTTGTGTAACGGAAAAGAAAAGAAAGAGAAAAGAAATCGGAGGAGAGATAGTTATGGGAAACAAATTTGTAAAACGTATTGCAGCACTTGTGGCAGTTGCGGTTATGGGCATGTCCGTTGTGGCTTGCGGCGGTAACGCGGCAGGAACGGAAGCATCTTCTTCCGCACTTACGGAAGAAGAATATGCAGCAAAGGTTGAGGAATTGCAGGCGGCTTTGGAAAAGGTCGGAACGGATGCCAACTCCCTTGACCCTACGGATGTGGAAGGCGCAAAGAAATTACTGGAAGATTTAAAGGCTCCTTTTGTGGAATTTGCATCGGTTCAGGCACCTGAAAAATATGCAGAGGCACAGGCTAAGTACAAATCCGGATCGGAAGCAATGGTTGAGTATATCGATTTGGTAAGTGAAATGCTGGATCCTGAAAAAGCGGCTGATGTGGATGCAAATAAGATTATGGAACTTATGACAAAGGCAGCGACGGATTTCCAGGAAGGCGATAACCTGCTGGAAGCTGCACAGTAAGGATTTAAGGAAAGAAGATTTTCCGGGTACGGAATTTGGAAAAGGGATGCGCAGGCATCCTTTTTTCATGCGCAGACCCGTGCAGAGGAGTATGCCGCAGAAGCGGCGCACGGGCCGCTCGGAGAAGGGGCAGTTAACCGACATGTTTTGGCCGGCACAGGGAAAACAGGAAATTGTGGCATCAGGAAGGAAAAACGGATATGGGAAACGACAATTTAAAAACAGATAAAAACAGTTTTGCGGTGACACCGCCTATGGGATGGAACAGTTATGATTATTATGATACGGGAGTAACGGAGCAGCAAGTAAAGGCAAATGCCGATTATATGGCTGAGCATTTGAAGGAGTATGGCTGGGAGTATGTGGTGGTGGATATCCAGTGGTATTCCAATGATGCCGGAACAAAACGCAGCCGTTACCAGTATATTCCGTTCGGGGATGTACAGATGGACGGTTACGGCAGGCTGCAGCCAAGTCCGGCAAGGTTTCCGTCTTCGGCAGATGGCAGCGGTTTCCGGGCATTGGCGGAGTACATTCACGGGAAGGGGCTGAAATTCGGCATTCATATCATGCGGGGGATTCCGAGAAAGGCGGCAGGGCTCCACTGTCCCATATGGGGAACGGAAGTAACGGCAGATGAAATTGCGGATCCTTCTTCCATTTGTGTATGGAATCCGGATATGTACGGGGTGCGTGACACAAAAGAAGGGCAGGCATATTATGATGCGCTGATTGGCATGTATGCGGAATGGGGAGTGGATTTCATTAAGTGTGACGATATCTGTGACAGCCGCCTTTACCGTGAGATTCCTTTTTCGGGCTGGCATGAAACGGAAATGATACACCGTGCTATTTTAAAAAGCGGCAGACCCATAGTGCTCAGCCTGTCTCCGGGACCTGCGCATCCCGACAGGGCATGGCAGTATTGCAGGTATGCGAATATGTGGCGGATTACGGATGATTTTTGGGATGAATGGCATTTGCTGAAAAATATGTTTTGGCGTTGTGAACTTTGGCAGGCGCATGTGGATGCAGGATGCTTTCCCGACTGCGACATGCTTCCGCTCGGAAAGCTGGGCGGTGGATTTGGAAACGGGGAATGGGACTGCCGGTTGACGAAGGAAGAACAGAAGACCATGATGACCTTGTGGTGTATGTTCCGTTCCCCCCTGATGATTGGGGCGGAACTGACCCGGATGGATGCGTGGACCCGTTCCCTCCTGACTAACGGGGAGATTTTGGGCCTGCTTGACAAGGACTGCAGGGGAACACAGATTGTCCGCAACAATGAGGAAGCGGTTTGGAAGAACAGGAACCGGAAGACAGGGGCGCTGCATGTGGCACTCTTTAATTTGGGAGAGGAAATGCGGGAAATATCCATAAATGTAAGGGATTTGGGAGAGGGCTTGGAAGAAAACGCTTCGTTTGAACTTTATGAGTTATGGGATAAGACCGTACAGCCCGGAACGGACGGTACGGTCCATGCTACGGTTCCGGTACATGGGGTAAAGGTGTACCGGATCGTGGGTTAGATGTCAGGAATGATAATCCGTTTTCCAAAAGCCGTGTAAGTTGCAGTAAGCATAAGCGGCGATTGGTTCGTCCCCATCCTGTAAGACAAAGTGTGCGGTAGGTTCTCCGTCCGGCTTTAAGGAGACACGCTGACAGCCTGCCTGTGTCTGCAGATAGATCCAGGTGATGCTGTGTTCCGTGGACATGGGATGGAAGACGCTGCCCACATGTACCGTGACGTCCGCACCTTCCCGTTTAATCACGGGAAGGTGTTTTTCCGATGCGCCTTCAGACGTGTTGGCAGTAAGGTGCGTGAGTGCGGGGCAAATATTTAAGATATCCGCGGTTTCAGGGTTTGTAATGCTCTCAAGGATCAGGCCGGTGTCCTTGTGGAGATAAAAGTTGGGTTCTTTGTTCATAATTGTTTTCCTTTCTTTCTTTTTCCTTGTTTTCCTGGTTTTTCCTTGCTTTTGATTCCGTATTTGATTTCTGTTTGCATGTTTTAGGTGTTCCGCTTATAGTGTGGAAAGTTTGGCACATTTTATACAGGCTGGGTAAAAAAGGATGTTGGTATTTCCTATTGTCTCCAAAGATACAAGGAGAAATCGAATAAGAGTTCCGCTCTTGATTTTTGCTGGGCACCAAACCGCAGCAGGAGGGTGAACGGAAACCGAAAATTGATTTCCGTGGTGATATGGGAAAAACTATTGACTTTTGGAAGGATATTTTTTACAATTTTAAGGTTAAGAGATATTTTGTATATTTGCATGTGTTTGCAGATTAAAAGGTTAGAAGGGAGAAAAAAATGCCAGAAAAAAACATACCATACAAAATTTACCTGGAGGAAGGCGAGATGCCGAAGCAGTGGTACAATGTCCGTGCCGACATGAAAGATAAGCCGGCGCCGTTGTTAAATCCGGAAACGTTAAAACCCATGACTTTTGAGGAACTCCGCGGGGTATTCTGTGACGAACTGGTAAGGCAGGAATTGAACGATACGGATGCTTATATAGATATTCCGCAGGAAATCCAGGATTTTTATAAGATGTACCGTCCGGCTCCGTTGGTAAGGGCCTATTGTTTGGAAAAGAAGCTGGGGACACCGGCAAAAATTTATTATAAATTTGAAGGAAACAATACCAGCGGCAGCCATAAGTTAAATTCCGCCATTGCGCAGGCTTATTATGCGAAACAGCAGGGGCTTAAAGGCGTGACTACGGAAACGGGGGCAGGACAGTGGGGAACGGCGCTTTCCATGGCGTGTTCTTATTTCGGTTTGGACTGCCATGTGTATATGGTTAAGGTATCTTATGAGCAGAAGCCGTTCCGGCGTGAGGTGATGCGTACCTACGGTGCGCAGGTGACACCGTCCCCCTCCGATACCACAAAGGTAGGAAGAAAGATTTTGGAGGAATTTCCCGGTACCGGAGGAAGCCTTGGATGTGCCATTTCCGAAGCGGTGGAAGCTGCCACCGGCAAAGAGGGGTACCGCTATGTGCTGGGAAGCGTGCTGTCACAGGTGCTTCTCCACCAGTCCATCATTGGGGAGGAAACGAAAGCTGCGCTTAAGAAATACGGCATAAAACCCGATATGATCATCGGCTGTGCGGGCGGCGGTTCCAATTTGGGCGGACTGATTTCCC
>CANTGP010000316.1 GCA_947653315.1 uncultured Lachnospiraceae bacterium | reverse complement strand
CCCTCAAGCGGCATCCATGCCGCATCGGGCTAAACCGTGCATCCGTGCACGGTTTCCCTTGGTTATCCGCATTCTGCTAAGAAACTTCCGCCGGAAACGAAGCACGGAAAATCCGGGACAGGCACTCCCACTGCCGCCGCCCCGCAAAAAAATCCCTCCCGTGCTGGGTAAAGTAAAATGAAATGCTATGATGCGGTGTAATATTTTTTGATACCCGGCAGAAGAAAAGAGTGGAGTCCCCTTATTTGGGGACATGATATTTCAGGCTGATTGTTACGTTTGAGGTAACAATCAGCCTGAAATGTTATGTTGGGAAGCGGATGTACGGACGGGAGTTTTTTTGGAAGATAAATAAAATAGAGACAAAATTGCGTCCCTATGTTATACTATATAGGGTGAATTCAAATGAAGACAAAAATAATCCCGGTAAGTGAAGAAAATATAGACAACGAGATATTGGCACAAGCCGGCGGAATCATTAAAAACGGCGGTTTGGTGGCGTTTCCCACGGAGACGGTATACGGGCTTGGAGGGGATGCCCTGCAGGAAGAATCGTCGGGCAGGATTTACAGGGCAAAAGGAAGACCTTCGGACAATCCGCTGATTGTGCATATCTGCCGGATGGAAGATTTGCCCCCTATTGTGGCGTACGTGCCGGAGGCGGCGCGGAAACTGGCGGAGGCTTTTTGGCCCGGTCCCCTGACCATGATACTGCCGAAATCGGATAAGGTTCCCCGGACGACGACTGGCGGTTTGGATACGGTGGCGGTACGGATGCCGGGACATAAAGTGGCGCTTGCTTTTATTGAAGCCGCCGGGGGATATGTGGCGGCGCCCAGTGCCAACCTTTCCGGAAGGCCAAGTCCCACGCTGGCAAAATACGTGGCGGAGGACATGGACGGCAGGATTGAGATGATTTTGGACGGAGGGGAAATCGGAATCGGGCTGGAATCCACCATTGTGGATTTGACGGAAGACATTCCCGTCATCCTGCGTCCCGGCTCGGTGACGAAGGAAATGCTGGAAGGTGTGCTTGGGGAAGTCGGGGTGGATAAAACCGTTTTGGACGGCAATTCCGGGCAGGCCCCCAAAGCGCCGGGAATGAAATACCGGCATTATGCGCCGAAAGGGGAACTGACCATCATAAGCGGCAGGCAGGAAAACGTTGTGGCGGAAATTAACCGCAGGACGCGCCAAATGCAGGAAAAAGGCGAACGGGTAGGCGTAATCGGAACGGACGATACCGTATCCCTTTATGTGGCGGACAGTGTGAAAAACGCGGGAACCCGCGATGACGAAACGACCATTGCAAAAGCGCTGTACCGTATTTTAAGGGAATTTGACGGGGAGGGCGTGACCGTGATTTATTCCGAGTGTTTTGGGGATACGCAGGAAAACGGAATCGGACAGGCGATTATGAACCGTCTGCTGAAAGCGGCAGGCCACCGGATGGAATATGTATGAGGGATGTACCGGACAATATAGATAATAATAAATGGAAAAAGGAGGAATATGGGATGCGCATTGCATTGGGAAGCGACCATGGCGGATATGGTCTGAAACAGGAAGTCAAGAAATATTTGGAGGAAAAAGGATTTGAGTATCAGGATTTCGGCTGTACGGATACCAAATCCTGCGATTATCCGGAATTCGGGAGCGCTGCGGCAAAAGCGGTTGCGTCAGGGGAATGTGACAAAGGAATCGTCATCTGCACGACGGGAATCGGTATCTCCATAACGGCAAATAAAATAAAGGGAATCCGCTGCGCACTCTGTTCGGACACGGTATCCGCAAGGCTGACCAGGGAGCATAACAATGCGAACGTACTCGCCCTTGGTGCCGGTATTGTGGGAGTGAACCTGGCCCTTGGCATTGTGGACACTTTCCTGCATACCGATTTCCCCGGCGAGGAGAAACACCGCAGGAGGGTGGCGGCAATCGAAGCGCTGGAAGCGGAAACTATGAAGTAAAGAGGTTTGGGGAATGGTTTTTAGGACACGCTTCCGACATGGGCGGATAAAACGGAGGATAACGGAATGGGAAAAGCAGTAATCATGGATCATCCCCTGATTCAGCATAAAATCGGTTATATCAGGAGAAAGGAAACCGGGACGAAGGATTTCCGGCAGACCATCAGCGAAATCGCCATGCTGATTTGCTATGAAGCGACCAGGAACCTGCCGCTTTGCGAGGTCCCGATTGAGACGCCGGTCTGCGGAACCGTGGTAAAGGAGCTGAAAGGCAAGAAGATGGCGATTGTTCCCATCCTGCGTGCCGGTCTCGGTATGGTGGACGGTGTGCTGGAGTTAATTCCGGCCGCTAAAGTAGGACATATTGGCTTATACCGTGACCCCAAGACGCTGGAGCCGGTGGAGTACTATTGTAAACTTCCGCCGGATTGTGCGGAACGGGAAGTGTTTGTGGTGGATCCCATGCTCGCTACGGGCGGCTCTGCCGTGGCGGCAATCCAAATGTTAAAGGAAAAGGGATGCAGGAATATTCATTTCATGTGCATCCTTGCAGCGCCGGAAGGCGTAAAAAGAATGGAGGAAGCGCATCCCGACGTGGATGTGTATATCGGGGCTTTGGACGAGCGCCTGAATGACCACGGTTATATCGTGCCGGGGCTGGGCGATGCGGGGGACCGGATCTTCGGCACTAAATAGGAAGCAGGTAGGACGGATGAAGCATACAGGAAAACGGAATAGGACGGCAATCCTTTTGCTGGCGCTGCTGTTGGGGGCTTTCCCTATTGCGTCTGCGTCAACTGCATATGCGACAGAAGCCACCCGCAAGAAACTCCAGGAAGCGGAAAATGCCAAGAAGGAAACGGAAGAAGACCTGGGCGAGACGAAAGAGGAGCTGGAAAACCTGAACGCCCAAAAAAGTTCCCTTCAGGGACAGCTTAATACATTGAA
Source organism: uncultured Lachnospiraceae bacterium (assembly GCA_947653315.1). Classification (GTDB taxonomy): domain Bacteria; phylum Bacillota; class Clostridia; order Lachnospirales; family Lachnospiraceae; genus Kineothrix. The sequence goes on along the minus strand of CANTGP010000316.1, from coordinate 1,241 downwards.
CGGACAGCTTCAGGAAGTGAGCGACAATATTGCGGAGCTGGAACGGCAGATTGATGAGAAAAAAAAGGAAATAGAGACCACAAAAGAAGAACTGGCGGATGCGAAAGCCACGGAAGAATGGCAGTATGACTGCATGAAGAAACGGATCCAGTTTATTTATGAAACGCAGGATTACGTAATGCTGGAAATGCTGTTTTCTTCGGCGAGCTTTTCGGACTTTTTAAACCGGAGCGATTATATCGAACAGCTTTCCGCTTATGACAGGGAAAAGCTGGAAGAATATAAGAAAACGAAGGAACGGATTCAGGCGGTAGAGCTGCAGTTGGAAGAAGAAATGCAGGAGCTTGACGAGTACAAGGCGCAGGTGGAGGAGGAAAAGAACAGGGTGGCCGGTTTGGTCAGCCAGACGTCCACGAACCTTGCGGGAAAAAGCAATGAAATATCCCAGGCGGAATCGGAAGCCCTTGCCTATGAACAGAAACTTAAAGAACACGAGCAGAACATTTCGGAACTGCAGGCGAAACTGGCGGAGGAAATCCGGCTTTCCAGGCTGGCGGCACAGTCTTCCTGGCGTGATATCTCGGAAGTCAGTTTTGCGGAAGGGGACAGGTATCTGCTGGCAAACCTGATTTACTGTGAGGCAGGCGGGGAAGGTTATGCCGGGCAGGTAGCGGTGGGCGCAGTGGTGATTAACCGTGTGCTGAGTTCCGTTTACCCGGATTCCGTGGTGGGCGTTATATACCAGGGGGGACAGTTTTCACCGGTAGCCAGCGGAAGGCTGGCGGCGGCGCTGGCGGAGAACAAGGCGACGGAAAGCTGTTACCAGGCGGCGGATGAAGCCATGCGGGGAAATACGAATGTCGGAAACTGCGTATATTTCCGGACTCCAATCGAAGGACTGAGCGGTATCAATATCGGCGGGCATGTGTTTTATTAGGAGTGTATCCGTGTGCATAAAAGCGGGACTGTGCAGGTGTTCACAGTCCCTTGTTTTTATGCACACGCCCGCATATGGAAGTTTGCTGTTTCACAGCATGCGGGCGGCGCGGCGAGTAGGGAAGATGCCTTCCCTACTCGATTGCACACGGGCACCCCAAGGAAGATTTAATCCTTGATGTCTTCTATGTATTTTTGCAGGGTATGGAAGTTCCCGCCGTATATGATTTGGAGCAGGCTGTTAAGCCTAGTCAGGCATTTTTTCAGTAAATCCTGCGTTAAGGCGCCCTGGTCCAGCGTGGTGA
>CANTGP010000315.1 GCA_947653315.1 uncultured Lachnospiraceae bacterium | reverse complement strand
GGATACAGGGGTTACGGACATCGAAACGCTGAAAAATTTGGAAAGCCTGAGGAGACTGGAAATCTACGGATACGGTTATTGGGGTGTAATAGAACAGGCACTATTGGTACCCGGTTTGGAAGTGCTGGTGGTTACGGATGATATTCCGGGTTGCTATTAAATAATAAAGGAACCGGATGAAAGAAGATTTGAGAGAACAGGAGGAATAATATGGCGGAGAAGAACGAAAAGACGAGGAAGGTCAGGGATTACTTGGAATACGGGGACATGGACTTTAGTGTGCCACACCAGCCGGACCGGCCGGTATGTACGACTGCAGGGGAACTATTGGACCTGCTGACCGCGGACGTTGTACAGGCAGTGGATAACCTGCAGGAGGCCAATGAGACCCAGCAGGAGCTGCTGGAAGACATCATGGAAAGGAATGAGGAAGGTCTGTCACTGGATGAATTCCTGGCGAAGGAATACCAGGACAGAGAAAGCAGGGAATACCTTGTGGAAGGGGCAATCCTGACATGCACCAATTCCAAAAGGGACATGCGCATGATTATGGACGAGGTCAAGGGCAGGGAGTATGACTGGGGGCATGAGGAACTGCCGACCGAAAAAGGCCCGGACAGTACGAAGGTATACCGGAAGCTGGTCGTCACAAGCGATAAAGGGGGCAGCGTAGACGACAAAAAATATGCAACGATACATGACTGTGTGGCAGATGAAAACATTTTGGGATTTGGGAACTGTGACAGGGAACCGGACAATCCGGCGGAAATGGAAAAGCTGCGGAGATACCATGACAAGATGGATGGAATTTTTGTACGGGAAGAAGGAACCTGCCTGCAACTGATGAAACTGGAGAAGGAATGGGAAAATTATATCATCGACGGCGAATACCAGACCTTTGGCGATGACAACCAGTCGGGGATTACCATGACATCCATGCTGTTTTGCAAGCATGGGGGGTTTATTTATCCGGTTAAGTCCGGGCAGGAACCGGTAATTGAGGGATTTGAACAATTTTTGGTAGAACCGGATGTCAATAACCAAGAAGAAATAAAAAGATACATGTGGTATTTTTTTAGAAATAAAGGATTATCTATTGAATGTGTGTCAGGAATATTGGGAAATGTTGCTACGGAGTGTGAGTTCAATATAAAAAGAGCAACATCAAATAAGAATTATTGGGGATTTTTCCAATGGGATTATAAGATTAGGAAAAAGGCTTTGGAAACATGGGCAAAAGAAAATGATTTGGATATTAATTTGGTTTCTGTCCAGTGTGAGTATGCATATTGGGAAATGACAAACAGTTCATTTGACATTTTTCTAAAATCACAGAATATGAGATGTAGCTATGAGACTTTTTTGGAAGCAAAAACTGAAGAAGATGCGGCTATCATTTTTGCGACTTTTTTTGAGAGATGTTATTTGGGTGATCATGGTATTGATGAAAATAATCAGATGTATTATGAAGATATACAGGGAAGGATAGAACGTACTGAAGGGGCTGTGGATATAAGGACAGAGTTGGAAGCAGAGGAAAAGGAATGTTTCAGATGAAATATTTTGGAATGATGGCAATGTGTATGGTATGTATGCTTTTGGGGTATCTGCCTGCTGAGGAATTAGGCAGTGGGGATACCGTGGGAGGAATGGACAGACAGGAAATAGAAGATTATTTTTTGGAGTATTGGGGATACATGCATTCAAGGAATTACGGAATGCTGGAAAATGAACTAATTTATTATTTTCCGAACCTGAATCCGGAAAAATGGTTTTGGGATATTGTGGAAGACGGGGAAAGGGGGTTTCTGTTTGAAGTTTATGAGAATATGCTGGGTGGGACAAGATATAAGGTGCAATACTGCATCCGTCCGGACTTTTCTTTTGAACTGCTGGAAGATACGGTTCAGGTGAATGAACTGGAAGGGTATTTCAGCCTGTATCTCGGGGAGGAGGATTATGTGTACCATGGATGCATGATTCAGGAATATACGGGGGTATTCCGTTTGGAAGAAGGCAGGCAGGGATTGAAGGCTGAAATGCCACTTCTTTCCACAAAGGAAAACCCGGAATGGAATGAAGTCAATCGGAATATGTGGGAAGGGCTGGAAGACTGGTACAGGAAAATGGAAAGTATTCATGGGGGAGACTTGATACTGAAAGGAGAAATCAAAACCCTGAATCCGGAATGGTTCAGTGTCCTGTTCCAAGGAACTTACAGGGAAAACGGAAAGGAAGAACCTGTTGTGCTGGGCATAACCGTGTCAATAGGGGAGGAAAAACGTATTTGCCGTTCCTATTTCCAAGAGGAAGCGGATGAGGACGCATATTATGATTATTACATGGAGGACGGCATGATATATGCCATTGATATACAGGGAGGCGAATGCCGTTACATGGAGACGGAACAGGTGGACTGTGCCGACGTGCGCGTAACAAGGGTGGACCATTCCGTATATTATCCAAACGGGGTGGGGGCAGTACAATCTTATTATGATTTGTTTTTTGTCATGCCGGTGGCAGGGCGGCGGGAGGAAACCGTAAACGAACACTTGGAAAGTGAAATGGGCAGGTTTGTTTTCGGGCTTAAAAGTAAATTTGCGGAATACATACTGGCGGAATCGGATATGGATGAAATGTCATATTATGCACGGATGACGGGAGACGCCTGGTGCTATTGCTATATGAAAGGGGAAGTGGTATATAACAATCACCATAAAATCAGAATACGTTACAAGTATTCCGTCAGCGGGGGAAAGATACAGGAAAAAGGGGAAGCGGAGGTGGTTTATGATTTGGAAAGCGGCACCGTTGAGGAATATGAAGACTGGCAGAGCGGGATAGAGGAGAAAATACAGGAGATTTTATATTAACGGCAGAGGGTATCCGTGCTGTTTCTCCACGGAATGCGCATATCGGACATGACGCCGGTATCCCGGTTACCGGGATTGGAAAGTATTACGCTTGTGGATACAGGGGTTACGGACATCGAAACGCTGAAAAATTTGGAAAGCCTGAGGAGATTGGAAATCTACGGATACGGTTATTGGGGTGTAATAGAACAGGCACTATTGGTGCCCGGTTTGGAAGTGCTGGTGGTTACGGATGATATTCCGGGTTGCTATTAAATGATAAAAGTTGGCTGGGGGAACCGGATGAAAGAAGATTTGAGAGAACGGGAGGAATAATATGGCGGAAAGGACAACCGATGAAAACAATGAGATTGGGCTGGATTAGAAAGAGGGGGAAGGAATGAAATTAAAAAGTATGGTGCTGATTGCATCGCTTGTCGTAAAACTGGTAACGGAAAGTATGTCCGGCGGTAACCGGGCGGATTTAGGCGAGGTTCCACGGATTTCCCATAACTGGTCTGATTTTGAGAATTATACCGGATATGTATGTTACGGGGATGTGCTTATCATACGTAACACCATGTATCAATTGCAGGAAGGGGAATACCGGAAAACGGGTACGGTACAGGAATTGGTGGGGGTAGAAGAACACACGGGTGTTGAGTATGCACAGTACCAAAATCTGCTGGTGGTTAACCGGCATGACGAGGGATTCCGGGTTTATGATATGGACACGTGGGATTATTTCCTGATTCCGGAACATACAGTCATATGGTGTGTGTACCAGGGAAATCTTTTATATGCGAAAGGGGAAACGCTGTTTTGCACAGACCTGAAGGACGGCGGAACGAGGAAATTTGACATCCTGGATACCGGGGGAAAGGAAGGTACCAGGATATGCAGGTTTGGATTCAGCGAGAACGGGAAGATGGCGGTCGGCAAATATAATGGGGAGAGCGGGTGCCAGGAGATTTGGATGCTGGAAATGAAGGAAAGCGGGGAACTGGATAAAAAGAAGGTATGGGAAACAGGGAAATGGCAGTTTGGCTACTGGCTGGACTTTAACCGTTACGGCGTGGTCCTGGCCGGAAAAGGATGGAGCATGAAAGAAACGGAATGGGGAAGTACAAAGTATGAAGCAGTAGTGGTCACGGAAGAAGGGGAAGAACATGTGATAAGGCAGGATTTGCTGAACAGGGCATGTTTTTTCCTGGATGACGGATATTTTGTAAATGATGAAACCGAGATAAACACGGACCCGGACAGCGGGTGGATATGGAATGAACATCGTTTTGCCTCCAGTGTGTCGCGGTA
>CANTGP010000314.1 GCA_947653315.1 uncultured Lachnospiraceae bacterium | reverse complement strand
ATAGGCATCCAGTGCAAAATCCTCCGAAGACGTGACATAAATAATCATACAGTCGTCGTCCGTTTTCCTTATCCTGTTTCCGATATCAATTCCGGATTTACTGGACATAATCATATCCAAAATATAGATATCCGCCAATTCCCCTTTTTCTATTTTATGGTACAGCCTGACCGCATCCGAATATTTCTCAATTTCAAAATCGGTGTCAGAATAAGTTTCTTTATATTTTAGCAATAGTTTTTCTAATTTCAATAAATACTCTATGCTGTCGTCACATATTACTATTTTCATATCACTTATCCTTAAAAATACCGCAAAATGACCATCCACTTTGCGGTATTTCATCTTTTATTTTACACCTCTATTATTTTAATCCTCATCTTCTTCCTTTGGAAGCGTTACGTCCTCGTCATCTTCCATGACCGGATGCTTTTCTTCTTCGGGAATATCTTCAAGGGCATCCTCTATGTTCTCAAATTCATGGTCGCCGTCGGATACTTTCTCCCTGACTTTCGCTATTTTGGCAACCTTCATGCCCTCATCCAAATTAATCATTTTTACGCCGGAAGTAATTCTTCCCAATGTGGAAATATCATCCATACGGAGTTGGATAATGGTTCCCATCGTAGTAATCATCATAATTTCATGGCTGTCATTCACCGCCTTGACGCCTACCACATATCCTGTTTTCTCCGTAATTTTATAACATTTCACACCTTTACCGCCTCGCTTTTGAACGGTAAACTCATTCAGGTAAGTACGTTTTCCCATACCGTTTTCGGATACGATTAAAAGCGAATCCCCCTGGTGGTCCAACTGCATACCGACGATTTCATCCCGGTCGCTTAAGTTCATGCCGATTACGCCCATGGAAGACCTTCCGGTAGCCCTTACGTCCGTCTCCAAAAAGCGGATGCACATACCATGCTTCGTCACAAGGAAAATTTCCGTATCCTTATCGGTAATCTTCACCTCGATTAACTCATCGTCTTCCCGCAGACTGATTGCCGCAAGACCGTTTTTCCTTACATTACAGTATTCCATGACATGGGTTTTCTTCACCGTACCCCTTTTCGTCACCATAAAAAGGTTTTTATTATCCTCATAATCCTTGATGGGGATAATGGCGGTTATCTTTTCGCCGGGCGTTAGCTGAAGAAGGTTTATGATGGCGGTTCCCCTGGAAGTCCTGCTGGCTTCCGGGATTTCATAGGCTTTCAGCCGGTACACGCGCCCGTAATTCGTAAAAAACATGATATAATGATGGGTTGTGGTCATTAACAGGTCTTCGATGTAATCTTCATCAATGGTCTGCATTCCCTTGATTCCCTTACCGCCCCTGTTCTGGCTTTTAAAATTGTCAATGGTCATCCGCTTAATATAGCCAAGACTGGTCATGGCTATAATCGTATTATCCTTCGGAATCAAATCTTCCATGGAAATATCGAAAGCATCGAATCCGATGGAAGACTTCCTGTCATCCCCGTATTTCTCCGCTATAATAGAGATTTCATCCCTGATTACGCCGAGCAGAATCTTCCTGTCCGCAAGAATCGCTTTTAATTCCGCAATTTTTACAAGCAATTCCTGGTGTTCTTTTTCTATTTTATCCCTTTCCAAACCGGTAAGGGTACGCAGACGCATATCCACGATTGCCTGTGCCTGCACATCCGTCAGCCCGAAACGTTCCATTAACCTTTCTTTTGCAATTTGTACGTTTTCGCTGCTGCGTATAATGCTGATTACTTCATCGATATGGTCAAGGGCAATCAGCAAACCCTGTAAAATATGGTCCCTTTCTTCCGCTTTGTTCAGGTCGTATTTGGTCCGTCTTGTCACCACTTCTTCCTGATGGGCCAGATAGTGGTTTAACATATCCAAAAGGTTCATGACCTTCGGTTCATTATTCACTAAAGCCAGCATAATAATCCCAAAGGTATCCTGCATCTGTGTATGTTTATAAAGCTGGTTCATGATAATATTGGCATTGGCATCACGGCGCAGCTCGATTACGATACGCATTCCTTCCCGGTCGGATTCATCCCTCAAATCGGTAATACCGTCTATTTTCTTTAATTTGACCAATTCCGCAATTTTTTGGATAAGGTTTGCCTTATTTACCATGTAAGGCAGTTCCGTCACGATAATCCGGCTCTTTCCGTTCGGAAGCGTTTCGATATCAGAAACCGCCCGCACCCTGACTTTTCCCCTGCCGGTACGGTACGCTTCCTCGCTTCCCCTCGTACCTAAGATAATTCCACCCGTGGGAAAATCCGGCGCCTTAATAATCGGTATCAATTCGTCGATTTGCGTTTCCCTGTCTTCCTCCACCCGGTTATCAATGATTTTCACGACCGCGTTAATCACTTCCCTCAGATTATGGGGCGGTATATTGGTCGCCATACCCACCGCAATCCCTGTCGTACCGTTGACCAGCAGATTCGGAAAACGGCTGGGAAGAACCGTCGGTTCTTTTTCCGTTTCATCAAAGTTAGGGATAAAATCCACCGTATCTTTATTGATATCGGCAAGCAGTTCCATGGAAATTTTGGAAAGCCTTGCTTCCGTATAACGCATGGCAGCCGCGCCGTCGCCGTCCACGGAACCAAAATTCCCGTGCCCGTCCACCAACGGATAATGGAAGGACCAGGGCTGCGCCATATTTACCAAAGCGCCGTAAATCGAACTGTCCCCGTGCGGATGGTATTTACCCATCGTATCGCCGACAATACGGGCACATTTCCTGTGCGGCTTGTCGGGACCGTTGTTCAGTTCAATCATGGAATACAGCACCCTTCTCTGTACGGGCTTTAAACCGTCCCTTACATCGGGAAGCGCACGGGAAGCGATAACACTCATGGCATAATCAATATATGAGTTTTCCATGGTCTTTTTTAAGTCTACATCATGAATTTTATCCACTTCACTTTTGTCAAAGATATTATCATCCATTTTATATTTTCTCCATTTTTTACATAACCCTATCAAACCGCTTAAATATCCAGGTTTTTCACGAATTTTGCATTTTCCTCAATAAATTCCCTTCTCGGTTCCACTTTATCCCCCATTAAGGTGGTAAAGGTCAAATCAATTTCCGACTCCGTTTCCTCATCCATGGTCACACGCAGCAGAATCCGTCTTTCGGGGTCCATGGTTGTTTCCCATAACTGTTCAGGGTCCATTTCCCCCAATCCTTTGTAACGCTGGATTTTGTTATTCTGGTCCCTTCCGACTTCCCGCAAAATACCGTCCAGCTCCTCATCGCTGTAGGCATACCATACTTTCTTATTTTTCTCCAGCTTATAAAGGGGAGGCTGCGCCAAATACACATATCCCTGTTTAATAAGCTCCGGCATAAAACGGTAAAGGAATGTCAGCAGCAGAGTCGCAATATGCGCGCCGTCCACATCGGCATCGGTCATGATAATAATTTTATGGTACCGCAGTTTCGTTATGTCAAAATCTTCATGGATACCCGTACCGAAAGCGGTAATCATTGCCTTGATTTCCGCATTGGCATATATTTTATCCAGTCTTGCTTTCTCCACGTTAAGTATCTTACCGCGCAAAGGAAGGATTGCCTGTGTGGCGCGGCTTCTTGCCGTCTTGGCACTGCCGCCTGCGGAGTCCCCCTCCACAATGTAAATTTCACAGTTTGCAGGGTCTTTATCCGAACAGTCCGCCAATTTACCCGGAAGGCTCATTCCTTCCAAAGCGGTTTTCCTTCTTGTCAAATCCCTGGCTTTTCTCGCGGCATCCCTTGCCCGCTGCGCTAAAATGGATTTTTCACAAATTACTTTTGCCACGGTGGGATTCTGTTCCAAAAAGTAAGTAAGCTGTTCGCTGACAATACTGTCCACTGCCCCCCTGGCTTCGGAATTTCCAAGTTTTTGTTTCGTCTGTCCTTCAAACTGCGGATCTTCTATTTTCACGCTGACAATGGCAGTCAGCCCTTCCCGGATATCTTCACCGCTTAAATTCGGCTCGCTTTCCTTTAACAGCTTATTGTTTCTCGCATAATCGTTAAATGTTTTCGTAAGGGCATTGCGGAAACCAACCAAATGGGTACCGCCTTCCGGCGTATTAATGTTATTGACAAAGCTGTATGCGCTTTCCGTATAGGAATCGTTATGCTGCATTGCCACTTCCACATAAACATTATTTTTAG
>CANTGP010000313.1 GCA_947653315.1 uncultured Lachnospiraceae bacterium | reverse complement strand
AAAGCTGGAAGCAGCGGAAGGAAAGCTGGAAGCAGCGGAAGAAAAGTTGGAAACCGCTGTAATAAACTTACGGCAGCAGGAAGGCACAATTAGGGAAAAAGATGTGCAGCTTGCCAAAAAGCAGGCGGAGATTGACAGGCTCCGTGCGGAATTGGAGCGGGTGAAAGCGGAAGGAAGACGGTAAGAGGAAACAAAGCGGTAAAGAAAAGGAACGGGATTTGGTGTTTCAGGTAAATACGGATGGACGAAAGGGATGGCACTATGTTAAAAAAAGCGCTGGACGGAATTTGGAAATTAAAAGTATTAGGGGAAAATGTATACGGGATACCGGAGGAGTACATGGAGGCGAGGGTGCCGGGTTCCGTGTATGGGACGTTGTTGGAAAAAGGGCGGATGCCGGACCCGTATTACCGCGATAATGAGTTGGATGCCTTCCGGCTGATGGAGAACGAGTTTGAATACGCAACGGAAGTGGACGTGGAAGACCGGATGCTGGAGGCGGACGGGCTTCTGCTGCGGTTTGGCGGACTGGATACGTTGGCGGATATATACTGGAACGGGGAATATTTGGGTCATGCCTGCAATATGCACCGTACCTGGGAATATGATGTTTCGGATGTGGCAAAAGCAGGAGGAAACGAACTGAAAATCATTTTCCGTTCGCCGACACGTTATTGCAGGGAGGAAAATGAAAAAGTATATACCGGCGGCAGTTGGGACTGTACGGACGGTTATCCCCACTTGAGGAAAGCGCACTGTATGCTTGGCTGGGATTGGGGACCGAGACTGCCTGATGCCGGAATCTTCCGGGGGGTTTCGCTGTTGGCTGTGGAAAAAGCCCGGTTTGAGTCGGTATATGTGACGCAGTTCCATGGGGAAAACGGGGTGGAACTGGATTTTGACATGACGGTGGAACTGTTCGGGGAAGGGGAAGACCAAAGCAGGACAAAGATAACGGTAACGGCACCGGACGGGGAAGTTTTCGGAGCGGAAAAGGAATCCGGCATGAATGGGGAGTCCTGCAAAGTACGGATTCCCAATCCCAGGCTTTGGTGGCCGAACGGATATGGGGATCAGCCGCTTTACCATGTGGAAGTACGTTTGGAAGACGGGGAAGGGAAGCTGCTTGACCGTTGGGAAAAGCGGGTCGGGCTGCGGACGATGACGGTGAATACCGAAGCGGACGAATGGGGGAACTGCTTTGCCCATGAGGTAAACGGCGTTAAAATCTTTGCCATGGGTGCGGATTATATTCCGGAGGATAATATCTTAAGCCGCGTCACCCCTGAGAGGACGGGGAAACTGTTGGCGGATTGTGCGGCGGCTCATTATAACTGCATCCGCGTCTGGGGCGGCGGTTATTACCCGGATGACTTTTTCTACGATATCTGCGATGAACTCGGTTTGGTGGTGTGGCAGGATTTTATGTTTGCGTGTGCATCTTATGAATTGGACGACGAATTTGAGGTAAACATTACGGAGGAAATCAGGGAAAACGTCAGGAGAATTCGTCACCATGCCTGCCTTGGGCTGTGGTGCGGGAATAATGAAATGGAGACGCAGACGTTGGATAAGGCATGGAAGCCTTCCGCGAAGCAGAAATATGATTACATCAAAATCTTTGAGTATTTGATTCCAAAGATTTTGAAAGAGGAAGATCCGCAGACCTTTTACTGGCCTTCCTCCCCTTCATCGGGCGGCAACTTTGACAACCCCTGGGATGAAAACAGGGGAGATACCCATTACTGGGATGTGTGGCATGGTAATAAACCGTTTACCGAATACCGGAAATTCAGGTTCCGTTATGTTTCGGAGTTTGGGTTCCAGTCTTTTCCCTGCCTGAAAACGGTGGAAAGTTTTACCGTGGAGGAGGACCGGAACATTTTTTCCAGAGTTATGGAAATGCACCAAAGAAATCAGGCGGCAAACGGCAAAATCATGAATTACCTGTCGGCAACTTATCTTTATCCCAAGGATTTTGACAGCCTGCTGTATGCGTCCCAACTGCTTCAGGCGGATGCCATCCGGTATGGGGTGGAGCATTTCAGGAGGTACCGTGGACGCTGCATGGGGGCGGTGGTCTGGCAGTTGAATGATATCTGGCCGGTGGCATCCTGGTCCGGCATCGATTATTACGGAAGGTGGAAAGCCCTGCACTATGCGGAAAAAAGAATGTTTGCGCCGGTTTTGGTTTCCTGTGAGGAAAAGGGGGAAATCAGCGAAAGGCCGTTCTGTACCGCGCAACCGGCTCCGTTTGAAAAATCGGCAAGGCTCCATGTGGCAAACGAAACGATGCGCGAGGTGTGCGGCGAAGTGGTGTGGAAGCTGTGCGGACCCGACAGCAGCATATTGGCGGAAGGCAGGGAAGCGGTAACGGTCCCGGCACTGTCCGGCGTATGGCTTGAGAAAATGGATTTGAAGGAGCAGGATGAACTGTCCGTAAATTTGGATTTTGCTTTTGTGGCGGATGGGAAAGAGGTGTCTTCCGGCAACTGTCTCTTTACCGCGCCGAAGCATTACCGTTTTCTAAACCCGCATCTGTCCTGTCTGCCGGACGGGGATGAAATTGTGGTGAAAGCGGATGCATTTGCCCAAAAAGTCTGCATTGAAGGCATGGACGGGGATGTGAAGCTGGAAGATAATTTTTTTGACATGCAGGCAGGGGAAAAGAGGGTGAAAATCGTGGAAGGGAAAGCAAGCCGGTTCCGCGTCCGGTCCGTGTATGATATTGCGCACGGAGGGGGAGCGGTGAATGCGGGCAGATAAAAATGGGAGGAAACGGAAATAATTAAAATGCAAACGGATGAAATAATGCATATTGCATAAAGCACACCGGATATGATACGATATATACGGCAAGGAGCTTTTGGTTTTGCATGTTTGCAGGAAACGGCAGTGGAATGGCAATATGGAATGAAAAGGAAGGGGAAATGAATGAGGGTAGGCGTAAGTAATGATGCAGAAAGATGAATGAAGGGGAATGACTGTATGGAAAAAAGGAAAAAGAAGTACCAACTGACCCCCCGTGAGACTGACATTCTCTATGTGATGTGGAAGGCGGGAAAACCGCTTGTGGCATCCGAAATTGCGGGGGAGGAACTGGCATTGGCAACGGTGCACACCACATTGAAACGGATGATCAAAAAGAATGTGGTGGAAGTGGATGGCTTTGCCAAGAGCGGAAATGTATTTGCCAGATGCTACCGGCCGACGATCAGTCTGATGGAATTTGAACTTGCCGTCTTTTCCGACGCTTATAAGAGCATGACGTGCCGTGATATTACGGTAACGGATTTGATGGAAGCGTATTTGGACGGTTTGGAAGGGGATACCCTGTTGGAGGAACTGGACGGTTTGGAGCGTTTTATAAGGGAAAAGCGTAAAGAAACAGGGACAGGGAAAGCGGATTGATTAATCCGCTTTCATCTGTTCCTGCACGCTTTCCTCACAGGATTTCATGGCTTCTATGGTTTTGGAAAACAGCTCGTCCAGTTCCCAGCCGAGCATTTCCGCGCCTTGGCGGATGATGTCGCGCGAGCAGCCTGCCGCAAATTTTTTGTCCTTAAATTTCTTTTTCAGACTGGACACTTCCAAATCCATAACGCTTTTGGAAGGGCGCATTTTAACGGCAGCGCCGATTAATCCGGTCAGTTCGTCGGTGGCAAACAGAATCTTTTCCATGGTGTGTGTGGGTTCCACGTCGCTGCAGATACCGTAGCCATGGCTGCATACGGAATGGGTCAGGTCTTCGCCCGCCTGGATTTCCGCCAACAGTCCGGGCGCCCTTTTACAGTGTTCTTCCGGATAACATTCAAAATCCACATCGTGCAGCAGTCCCGCAAGACCCCAGTAACCGGCTTCTTCCCCGTATCCCATGTCCTGTGCGAACCATTTCATGACGCCTTCCACGGTAAAGGCGTGGAACAGGTGGAACGGTTCTTTGTTGTATTTTTTTAAAAGTGAGAGGGCCTCCTCCCTTGTAATGGATGTAGTCACTTTCATGGCCTCCTTTTCTTTTGGTTTACTAGGATAAAAGCATTATACTACGGATGGAAGGAGCGGACAAGGGCGTTCTGTTCCGGTTATTTGTATGCGGTGCATATAGCGAAAACTGAAAAAATGGGCTTGAGTTTCCGCAAATTGTAATTGATAAATGGATATGTCTATTCAAAGCACC
>CANTGP010000312.1 GCA_947653315.1 uncultured Lachnospiraceae bacterium | reverse complement strand
GTAATTTTAAAGAAAATTAAGATTGTACGAGGGAAAGAATTGTAATTGCATTGGACATTGGAATGGAAAAAGGATATACTTATGGGAGCGGTCTATGGAGGAGTAACCATATATGGAGAATTTAGAGCGGAAGGATGAAGCGGCACGGGAAAATACGGTGCAGAAGGCGGATTCGGATTTTATTACGGAGAGGATTAAGCAGCGTCCCGTGAATAAGGTGAAACTGCTTCGCAGGACGTTGATTACGGCAGCCATGGCGGTGATTTTTGCTTCGGTTGCCTGTCTGACGTTCCTGATTTTGGAACCGGTCATCAGCAATTGGCTGTATCCCAAGGAAGAACCGGCGCCCATTGAATTCCCGGCGGAAACGGATGAAATGCTGCCGGAAGATATGATAGCGGACGATTCCCAAATGGAGGAACCGCCGCCGCCGGTGGAATTTAAACTGGAGGATGAGCAGATTGCAAAAGTGTTGGATAACGTTTCGCTGGACATGGACGATTATGCTTCCATGTACGGGCTGATGGCAGAAGTGGCGCAGGAAGCGGGAAAATCCCTGGTGACGGTGACCGGTTCGGTGTCGGACGTGGACTGGTTTAACGATACCTATGAGAAAAAGAACCAGACATCAGGCATTATTGTGGCGAAAACGGAACGGGAAATCCTTGTTTTGGTGAATTACGAGAAGATTATCGATGCGGAAAACATTGTGGTGACATTCCCCAAAGGGGAGCAGGCGCAGGCGAACCTGAGGAAACGGGACGTGAATACGAAACTGGCGGTGCTTTCCGTGGCGCTGGACAGCTTGGGGGAGGAAACCCAAAACGGGGTGAAAGCTGCGGATTTGGCGGCAAGTTCCGGCAGCAGGGCAATCGTCGGGAATCCGGTCATTGCCATCGGAAGTCCTTTGGGGAACGGGGAGTCGGTATGTTACGGGGTGGTTACTTCCAACGGTAATTCCCTGAATACGGTGGATTCCTGCTATAAAATACTGACCACGGATATATATGGAAGCCAAAACGCATCGGGGGTATTGATTAACATAAAGGGACAAGTGCTTGGCATGATTGACAACTCCCACAACGGGGAGGACATGAAGAATCTTGTGTCGGCGCTTGGTATTACGGAACTGCGGCGTGTCATTGAGCGGATGAGCAATGCAAGGGAGCAGGCATATCTTGGGACTTACGGCATGGATGTGACGCCGGATGCCAACGAAAGCCTTGGCGTTCCGTTCGGCGCATACATTGCGGAAATCGCCATGGATTCGCCGGCCATGACGGCGGGCATCCAAAGCGGTGATGTGATTACCGCAATCGGGGAAAAGGCCATTAACGCTTACGGCGATTTGGTCAGTGCGCTGACGGAATTGAAACCGGATGAAACGGTGGCAATTACCCTGATGCGCCAGGGACCGGAGGAATATGTACCGATGGAAGTGGATGTGACGCTTGGGACTTTGGAGTAAGCGGAAAAATCAAAATGACAGGAAGGAAACATTATGAAATATATTAAGGATTATAAGGAAGGCGACCGCGTGTTTGATATTTACCTTTGCAAACATAAACAGTCGGCGGTAACAAAAAACGGGAAATCGTATGACAACGTAATATTACAGGATAAGACGGGAACCATCGATGCGAAGGTATGGGATCCGAACAATCCGGGAATCGGCGATTTCGATACGCTGGATTATATCGAGGTTTACGGGGAAGTGACGAGTTTCCAAAGCGCCCTGCAGGTGAACGTGAAACGGATACGGAAGTGTCAGGAGGGGGAATACGAACCATCCGATTACCTTCCGGTAAGCAGTAAGGACATCGGGGAAATGTTCCGGGAGCTGCTCGGCATAGTGGAAAGCATAGGGAATCCTTATTATAAAAAGCTGCTGCGGGCCTTTTTTGTGGAGGATGAAGAATTTGCCAGGAAGTTCCAGGCATCTTCGGCGGCGAAAAGGATTCACCACGGTTTTGTGGGAGGTCTGCTGGAACATACGTTAAGCGTAACGAAAATGTGCGACTATTTGTGCACGGCTTATCCTGTTTTGAAAAGGGATTTGCTGTTGACGGCGGCAATTTGCCATGATATGGGGAAAGTACGGGAGATTTCCCTTTTCCCTGAAAATGATTATACCGACGACGGACAGCTTTTGGGACATATCGTGATGGGGGCGCAAATGGTGGCGGAACGGGCGGCGGGCATTGAAGGCTTCCCGCATCAGTTGTTGACGCAGCTCCAGCACTGTATTTTGGCGCATCAGGGGAAACTGGAATTCGGCTCGCCGAAAGTCCCGGCACTGATGGAGGCGCTCGCCCTTTACCATGCGGATGATACGGATGCAAAGCTGGAGACTTATAAGGAACTACTGGAAAGCGCCGGGGAAAACAGTCAGGAGTGGCTAGGCTATAACCGGCTGTTTGAGTCCAACCTGAGGGCGACGAGACTGGAGTAAACCGGTTTCCGTACAGCCCGGAAAGGGGAATACATATGGGGCTTTGTGTGGCAGACGGCAGGACCGGGACCGTATGGGAAAGACGGATGGCAGGGCTGGGAACCGTATGGGAGAGACGGATGGCAGGACCGGGAACCGTATGGGTGGGCGGACGGCAGGACCGGGGACCGTATGGGAGAGGCGGATGGCAGAACCGGGAACCGTATGGGAGAGGCGGATGGCAGGACCGGGAACCATATGGGTGGGCGGACGGCAGGACCGGGATTCGTATGGGTGAGACGGACAGGGCGGGGAAAGTTGGAAAGAATCGGATCGGGAGCGTGGAATGGGAATGGGGTACGGAAAGAATGACATTCTGACGGTGACAATCGAAGATATCGGCAATGGCGGAGAGGGTATAGGTAAGGTAGACGGCTATACCCTTTTTGTAAAGGATGCCGTGATCGGGGATACCGTGAGCTGTAAAATCACAAAGGCAAAGAAAAATTATGCTTATGCAAGGCTGGAAAAAATCATAAAACCTTCGGAAATAAGGGTGGAACCAATCTGTAAATACCACAGGCAGTGCGGGGGCTGCCAGATACAGGCGATGGATTACGGGGCGCAGCTTGTGTTTAAGCAGAATAAGATACGGAGCCATTTAATCCGGATCGGGGGTTTTGACGGGGCGTTTGTGGACCGCATCATGGAGCCGGTCGTTGGGATGGAGGACGGTTCCCATTCCTGTTTTCATTACCGTAATAAGGCGCAGTTCCCGGTTGGGACGGATAAACAGGGGAATCCGGTAACGGGTTTTTATGCGGGCAGGACCCATGATATCATTGCCAATACGGATTGTGCGCTGGGAACGCCGGAAAACAGGGAAATCCTGGAGTGCATTCTTGGATATATGCGGGAGTATCACGTACCGGCTTATGAGGAAAAGACCGGGCGGGGACTGGTGCGCCATATCCTTATACGCAAGGGATTTACCAGCGGGGAGATTATGGTGTGTTTGGTGCTGAACGGGGCAGGGAAGAAGGGCTTTCTGCCGGAACAGGATATATTGGTGGGGCGGTTAAGGAAGATTACAGGAATGACAAGCGTGTCGGTGAACCTCAATACGGCGCGGACGAATGTCATCATGGGAAAGGAAACCCATACGGTATGGGGGAAGGATGCCATCGCCGATACCATCCATGTGGTGGACACGAAGGATTTTAAGCGCACGGGACGTGGAATTACGTTTTTGATTTCCCCTGCATCCTTTTACCAGGTCAATCCGGTACAGACGGAGAAACTTTACAGTTTGGCGTTAGAGTATGCGGGGTTATGCGGGAAGGAAACCGTGTGGGATATTTACTGCGGCATCGGGACGATTTCTTTATTTATGGCCGGTGCCGCGAAGCATGTATACGGGGTGGAGGAAGTTCCCCAGGCAGTCGCGGATGCCAAACGGAATGCGCGTAATAACGGAATTGAAAACGCGGATTTTTTTGTGGGAAAGGCGGAAGAAGTACTGCCGGAGAAGTTCGAAAAGGAAGGAATCCGCGCAGACGTAATCGTAGTGGACCCGCCGCGCAAAGGCTGCGACGGAGCTGTTTTGGATACCATGCTTAAAATGCAGCCGGAAAGAATCGTGTATGTGAGCTGCGACTCGGCGACATTGGCGAGGGATTTGAGGGTGCTGTGTGACGGGGGGTATGCGGTGGAGAGGATTCGGGGGGTGGATCAGTTTGGGCATACGGTGCATGTGGAG
>CANTGP010000311.1 GCA_947653315.1 uncultured Lachnospiraceae bacterium | reverse complement strand
CAGTCCGATGCGGCATGGATGCCGCTTGAGGACGACCGTAGCCTGTGACACACTTTCTCATTCTGCTTAGAAACCTCCAGCCGAAGGCAAATACCCCATCCGGGGCATTTGCCTCTCGCGGCAGTCGTCAAATAGACGTGCAAGCACGTCTACTTGACTCGTTGCTCGCGGAAAAAGTGCACGGAAAACCGGGACAGTCAGTTGCGCTGCTGCCGGCCACTAAAAAAACTCACACACGGGCGTCCGCTCTTAATACAACATTCAGGCTGAACCGTTCCCCAGAATTTCACCAAAGTCCGCAAAAAGATTGAAAAACATTTCCAAATATGGTACTATCAAATTCAGAATGTCATACATATAGTACGAATTTGGAGGAAATTACCATGGCGCAGCTTTGGGGCGGTCGGTTTACAAAGGAGACGGACCAATTGGTCTACCGTTTTAACGCTTCCATATCTTTTGACCGGAGGTTTTATGAGGAAGATATCGAGGGAAGCATTGCCCATGCGGTGATGCTGGAAAAACAGGGAATTTTGACGGAGGAGGAAAAGAACCGGATTGTGAAGGGGCTGACCGGCATCCGCGAAGACGTGAAAAGCGGAAAGCTGGAAATCACGGATGAATACGAGGATATCCACAGTTTCGTGGAGGCGAACTTAATCCAAAGGATCGGGGAGGCAGGGAAGAAGCTGCATACGGGCAGGAGCCGCAACGATCAGGTGGCGCTTGACATGAAGCTGTATACCAGGGCGGAAGTGGTACATGTGGCGGAAGAAGTGGAAGAACTGTTACATACCCTTTTGACCTTGATGGAGGAAAACCTTGACACCTACATGCCCGGTTTCACCCATTTGCAGAAAGCGCAGCCCGTTACGTTGGCACATCATATGGGCGCTTATTTTGAAATGTTTAAAAGGGACAGTTTAAGGCTGAAGGACATATACCGCAGGATGAATTACTGCCCGCTCGGTTCCGGCGCGCTGGCGGGAACCACATACCCTTTGGACAGGGGCTATACGGCTTCCATGCTTGGGTTTGAGGGTCCCACGCTTAACAGTATGGATTCCGTGGCGGACAGGGATTACCTGATTGAATTTTTATCGGCGCTTTCCACGATTATGATGCATTTAAGCCGGTTCAGTGAGGAAATCATTTTATGGAATTCCAATGAATACGGATTCGTGGAAATCGACGATGCCTATTCCACGGGAAGCAGCATTATGCCGCAGAAGAAGAATCCGGACATTGCGGAGCTGGTGCGCGGTAAGACGGGAAGGGTGTACGGTGCGCTGGTATCCATTCTTACCACGATGAAAGGAATCCCGTTGGCATATAATAAGGATATGCAGGAGGATAAGGAACTTTCCTTCGATGCCATCGACACCGTAAAAGGCTGTCTGGCGCTGTTTAACGGCATGTTAAAGACGATGAAGTTCCGGCGTGAGGTCATGGCAGAGAGCGCCATGAAAGGTTTTACCAATGCCACGGATGCGGCGGATTACCTGGTGGGGAAGGGCGTGCCGTTCCGGGATGCCCATGGCATCATCGGGCGGCTGGTGCTTTCCTGCATTGAAAAAAACACGTCCATCGACGCGCTTTCTTTGGAGGAATTAAAGGAAATCAGCCCGGTCTTTGAGGAGGACATTTACGATGCCGTCAGCCTGGAGACCTGTGTGGAAAAAAGGCTGACCGCCGGGGCACCGTCGCAGAAAGCCATGAAAGAAGCCATACGCGCATGCCACGTTTTTTTGGACGGCAGTTGGACAAAGGAAAATAAAAAAAGTGAGGAGCAGATATTATGAGTGAAAAATTACGGGTAGGAATTTTAGGCGGAACAGGCATGGTAGGGCAGCGTTTTATTTCCCTGCTGGAAAACCATCCATGGTTTGAGGTGACGACCATTGCGGCAAGCCCGCGTTCCGAAGGAAAGACATATGAGGAAGCGGTAGGGGACCGCTGGAAAATGACCACGCCCATGCCGGAAGCGGTGAAGAAACTGGTGGTCATGAACGTGAACGAAGTGGAGAAGGTGGCGGCGGAAGTGGATTTCGTATTCAGCGCCGTGGACATGACAAAGGAAGAAATCAAGAAGATTGAGGAAGAATATGCCAAAACGGAGACCCCGGTGGTTTCCAACAACAGCGCGCACCGGTGGACGCCGGATGTGCCGATGGTGGTACCGGAAATTAACCCGGACCATATGAAAGTCATTGAATTCCAAAAGAAAAGGCTGGGGACGGAACGCGGATTTGTGGCGGTAAAACCCAACTGTTCCATCCAAAGCTATGCGCCGGTACTGACCGCATGGAAGGAATTTGAGCCTTACGAGGTTGTGGCGACTACCTACCAGGCAATTTCCGGGGCGGGCAAGACATTCCGTGACTGGCCGGAGATGGAAGGCAATATTATTCCGTATATTGGCGGCGAAGAAGAAAAGAGCGAGAAAGAACCCCTCCGGATTTGGGGGGAGATTAAGGACGGCGTAATCGTTCCCGCCGTTTCCCCCGTCATTACCTGCCAGTGCATCCGCGTTCCCGTACTGAACGGGCATACGGCTGCCGTATTCGTGAAATTCAGGAAAAAGGCGCAGAAAGAACAACTGGTGGAAAAACTGACGGAGTTCAAAGGGGTACCGCAGGAGCTTTCGCTTCCCAGCGCGCCGAAACAGTTCATCCGGTATTTGGAGGAAGATAACCGTCCGCAGGTAACGATGGACGTGGATTATGAAAACGGTATGGGCATCAGCGTCGGACGTTTGCGGGAAGATACGGTTTATGACTGGAAATTCGTGGGGCTGTCCCACAATACGGTACGGGGTGCGGCAGGCGGCGCGGTACTTTGTGCGGAATTATTAAAGGCGCAGGGGTATATTACAAAAAAATAGCACAAATGACGGGTGGGGACGGTTTCTTTGGCAGGGAAGGATGAATAAAAGATGGATGGAAAAAAGGGACGGGACGATGTGAGGCGGGAAGCGAATCCGGCAATCACCAGCGACGAGCAGATGTTTGAAATGATATGTAAGACATCCAGCAGCGCTATTTTGTATTACAACTTTGAATCGGGGAAAGTCAGGACACTGGCAAACTGGGATTTCTTTTTTGATTTGGACGTGGAAAGGGAAGAAGATTTCGGGAAAATCCCGGATTTCGTGGAGGAAGAATACCGGCATTCCCTGCAGGAGCTTCTGTATGCCGAGAGGAGGGGATTAACCGGCGACAGCCTGACGGTGGCGCTTACGGGCGGCAGGTGGATGGAATGCGAGGCTACGGTGAATTACGGGGAAGACGGGAAACCCCTGGAAAAAGTCATCCGTTTTAAGGACATTACGAAGTTCAAGAGTCAGGATGAGGAATTGGCTTACATGGCTTATTATGACATTCTGACCGGACTGTATAACCGGAACTATTTTGTCCGTCTTTTGGGGAATTTCGTCCGTTGGGCGCAGGACGATAAAGGCGTGGTTGCCGTGATGTTCATGGATATCGATGATTTCCGTAAAATAAACGACGGGCTTGGCATCATCGTGGGGGACGAAGTGGTACAGCAGTTCGGACAGTTTTTGGGAACGCTTCAGAGCGACCAGGTGATTGTCTCCCATTTCAACAGTGACCTTTACTGTATCGGCATCCATGATCCCGTCCGGGAGCGGAGCGTGGAGCAGATTTACCGTATGATCCGGGAGCGGCTTAAGAAACCGTTTTTCCTAAGCAGCGGGCAGGAACTAACCATTACGGTCAGCGTGGGTGTGGCGGAATACCCGGAAGCCGCCCAAAGCGCCCTGGAGCTGATTAACTGCGCGGAAATCGTCATGTTTAAGGCAAAAGGCGCGGGGAAGGATTCCATGCAGTATTTTGACGTACCGATTTTGGATGAATTCCTGCAGAAAATCGATATCGAAAATAAGTTAAAGGAAGCCATTTTCCATGAAAATTTCGTCATGTATTTCCAGCCCCAGTACCATGCGGAGGACAAAAAACTGCGCGGGGTGGAAGCGTTAATCCGCTGGAAGGACGACAACGGGCAGATGATCAGTCCGGCAGTATTTATTCCGATTGCGGAAAAGAACGGTACCATCGTATCCATCGGTACCTGGGTGATTGAGGAAAGCATACGCATTTATGCAGGCTGGAAGGAGAAGTACCATGCTTCCCTGATTCTGTCTGCACAATGTTCCATTACTGATAAATAGTCTGAATCATGGC
>CANTGP010000310.1 GCA_947653315.1 uncultured Lachnospiraceae bacterium | reverse complement strand
AATTCATGGATCCGCTGGCCGATAAACTGTTAGTCTGTTCGGCATTAATCTGTTTATCGGCCAGCGGATCCATGAATTTTCCGAAATTCGTTACCAAATGGTATTTCCTTGCGATATGCCCGTCCAGCATATCCGTCAGGCTGGCTGCAATAAACAACGCCAGTGCAATCCATTTATCCGCGTCTCCCGCAATGGGTACCAGCATGAACACTACAAAAAACGGAATCATAACCACCCTTAACATCGTCAGTTTATTCGGTAAATTCATCGCATATCTCTCCTATCAAATCATATTCATGGGAACCGGTTATCCTCACTTTCACGAAATCCCCGCTCATCAGGGACCGCCCGGTACGGATAAACAGATAACCGTCCACGTTCGGCGCATCCTTGTACGTCCGCGCCACATAAGCGTCCTCATCCGCCACTTTGCCTTCGATCATGGCATACAACTCCCTGCCCACCATATCCCCCGCTTTTTCATAGGCAATTTCCTGCTGCAGCTCCATCACGGCATTCCTGCGCTCCTCTTTTACGTCTTCCGCGATCTGCCCTTCCATTTCCGCTGCCGGAGTGCCTTCCTCCTCCGAATAAGTAAAAACGCCTAAACGGTCAAATTCCATTTCATCCACAAAATCCATCATGGTCTCATGGTCTTGCTCCGTTTCCTGCGGGAAACCCGTAATCAGGGTGGTCCTTAAACAGATATCCGGTATTTCCCGGCGCAGCTTTTCCACCATGGCGCGGATTCCCGCGCCGTCCGTTTGTCTTCCCATGCGCTTTAACACCGCATCCGAAGCATGCTGGATAGGAATGTCCAAATAGTGGCAGATTTTCTTTTCTTCCTTTATGGTCCGTATCAGTTCTTCCGTGATTTCCTCCGGGTAACAATACAAAATGCGTATCCAGTATAATTGCGGAATCCGGCATAATTCCCGCAGCAATTCGGGAAGTTTTTTTTCGCCGTATAAATCCACGCCGTACCGGGTGGTTTCCTGTGCCACCAGCACCAGTTCCTTTACGCCGTCCTCTGCAAGAGAACGCGCTTCTTCCACCAATTGCCCTAACGGCACGCTGCGGTAGCAGCCGCGTATTTTCGGTATGATACAGTACGTGCAGTGTTTGTCACAGCCTTCCGCAATTTTCAAATAAGCGTAATGCCCTCCCGTCGTCAGCAGGCGCTTCCGGTTGCCCAAAGGCGCTGCGTTTAAGGGTTCCATATGGATGCCCTGCTTTCCGGCAAGCGCTTCTTCCAGCGCTTCCGCAATCCGGTCCGCTGCCGTTGTCCCAAGGACGGCATCCACTTCCCCGATTTCCTCCCGGATTTCCTCTTGGTAACGCTGTGCCAGACACCCTGTCACTATGAGAGCCTTCACCTGTCCCGACTTCTTAAGCTCCGCCATTTCCAAAATCGTATTGATGCTTTCTTCCTTCGCATCGTTGATGAAGCAGCAGGTATTCACCACGACGGCTTCCGCCTCCGCCTCGTCATCCGTAAACGTATATCCCTTTTCTGCCAGCATACCGAGCATCACTTCCGAATCCACCAGGTTCTTGTCACAGCCCAGCGATATGAGCAAAAGTTTCATATTGGTTCCTGTTCCCTTTCCGTCATGAATACGCGCGCCCCGTGCGCCGCCTTGGCGGCATATTCCTCTGCACGGAGCTGTGCATGCAAAAAATGCCCGCAAAAATTACGGGCATGAAAACAGTTATGCTTCCCCTCCGGCAGCATCCCCCATTTCGTTTTCTGCTTCTTCTGTTTCTTCCTCCTGTTCGGAATCCGCCTCGTTTTCCGCGTTCTTTCCCGATTCCTTCCCGGCTCCTTCTTCCTGTGCCTGTTCCTCCGTTTCCCCGGATTCCTCCTCTCCAAGAAGCGCCTGCTGCCTTAATGCTTCCGCTTCTTCCTCACTCAGAATCCTGATTTTCGACTGGTTCAGTTCCTCAATGGCAACGGACAGCGGCTTCTTTCCGGCGGCTTTCACCATGGGTTCCTCGCCGCCGATGATCTGTCTCGCCCTTTTGGACGTCGCCATAACGATGGAATACCTGCTGTTGACTACCGGAGCCTCCCCCGGTTCAACCTCGCTGTTTACTACTTTCATTAAATCCGAATAAGATGGGTGTAACATTATTTTTCTCCTTTCACCAGTTGGTCCAGTTCCCGTTTCATATTTTCCATCAGTTCCCCGCTCCGGCACGGCGCGTGGTGTGCCGCGCGTATCATGGAATGGAGTTCCTTCGTACATTCGTCCAAATCATCGTTAATGACGATATAATCATAGCATTCCATCCCCTGTGCTTCTTCCCCGGCACGGCGCAGGCGTTTTGCTATGACTTCCTCCGTCTCCGTCCCCCTGCCCACCAAACGCCGCTTCAATTCCTCTGCCGTGGGCGGCATGACAAACAGCAAAAGCGCCGTAGGAAACTTCTCCTTGATTTTTAACGCCCCCTGTATCTCTATTTCGAGGATCACATCCTTCCCAGCGGCAAGCTGGGCTTCCACGTATTCCTTCGGCGTACCGTAATAATGATCACAGTAGGAAGCATATTCCACTAAGCCGTCCTGACGGATTTTCTCCTCAAATTCTTCCTTCGACACGAAAAAATATTCCCTGCCGTTCTCCTCCCCCTCCCTTGGGGATCTCGTTGTCATGGATACGGACAACGCATAGTTGTCGTAATCCCGAATCATTTTTTTCATCAGCGTGCCTTTGCCCGCCCCCGAAAATCCTGAAACTACCACTAAAATACCCTTACGTTTCATCTGTATCTCCGCTTTCCGCCTGTGCCCTGTTTGCAATGGTTTCCGGCAGGAGTGCGGAAAGCACCAACTGGCCGTTTTCCATCACGAGCACCGCTTTTGTTTTCCTTCCCTGCGTAGCGTCAACCGCCGCACCCGCCTCTTTCGCATTCTGCACCATACGCTTTACCGGCGCGGAATCCGGGCTGACAATCGCAATGATTTTTCCGGTATTTACAATATTCCCAAAACCGATATGGATTAACTTATTCATAACAATTACCCTTACTGGCATCACTCTATATTTTGAATCTGCTCACGGACTTTTTCGATTTCCGTTTTCAGCTCGATTGCCCTGCCGGAAATCTCCAGGTCATTTGCCTTGGAGAGAATGGTATTGGCCTCCCGGTTCATCTCCTGCGCGATGAAATCCAGCTTCCGCCCGATACTTCCGCCGCCCGTAAGCGTTTGTTTCGTCGTCTCGATATGGCTGCGCAGCCGCACCAGTTCCTCATCCACGCATACCTTGTCGGCAAACAGCGTCACTTCCATTAACAACCGGTTTTCATCGATTTGGGCATCGTCCAAAAGTTCCCGCACCCGTTCCCGCAGTTTTCTTGTATATTCTTCCTGAAGCTGCGGGGAACGCGCTTCAATGAATCCCACATGTTCCAGCATCCCGTCCAGCTTGCCGAGCAAATCTTCCCGCAGGTTTTCCCCTTCCTTTATCCTCGTCCCCACAAAGTTTTCCGCCGCACCCCGTACCGCCGCGCCGAGCACTTTCCATATTCCTTCCTCATCGATGGTCTGTTCCTCCATCGAAAACACTTCCGGATACCGGGACAAATGGGAAACCTTAATATCGTTATCAAGCCCGAAATCTTCTGCCATCCCCTTTAAGTAATCCAAATACTCTGCGGCAAGTTCCCTGTTATACCTGATGCAGACGTTATTTTCCGTAAAATCCTCGTAGGTAATAAAGACATCCACTTTGCCTCTTTGGATGTAATTTTTTAATTCCGACCGGATTGCCGCCTCAAAAAAATTCAGTTTCTTGGGCATCTTGATGTTCACGTCCAAATACCTGTGGTTCACCGACTTCATCTCTACCGTAATTTTGCGTTCCGCTTCCGACACTTCACACCTGCCGAAGCCCGTCATACTTTTTATCATGCTCCTCTGCCCTTTCCACTTATCCCCATGTCTACATACTTCTTCTTATTATAAGATACCATTTTATCCGCGTCAAGCGGAATTACGCAATGTCCACGGCAAACGTAACGGTTCGGGCTGAAATGTTGTGTTGGGGGGTGGATGCCGGACGGCGGACGACGGACGACGGACGACGGACGCAAAAGCCAGGAACGGGATGCCCTGTCCCGGTTTGTCCCTGCCGCCCTGTGCTCCCCCTGCCGGTAGCTTTTCAAACCTGACTGCAAAAATGGGCTATTTCTAATTGTTTCCAAACGGCGGTTTATGACCACGGCGGC
>CANTGP010000309.1 GCA_947653315.1 uncultured Lachnospiraceae bacterium | reverse complement strand
GAAACCGCCCTTTGGGAACAATTAGAAATAGCCCATTTTTGCAGTCAGGTTTGAAAAGCTACCGGAAGGGAAGCGCGGGGAGGCGGGGACAAAGCGGGCAGGAAATTCCGCTCTTTTCTTCTGCGTCCCGCTTACCCACGAACATCACATTTTTACCGGAACACAATATTACAGAAACCAAGCCTTCATCGTATCCAGCACCCGCACCAGTTCTTCCTCCCCAATCACGTAAGGAACCATGGCGTACATATATTTTAAGAACGGGCGGCTGAACACACCCCTTTCATAAGCAAACTGCTGGAAACCTTTCAGGGTCGCCGCATCATGCACTTCCACACAGACGCATCCGCCCATTACCCGCACTTCCTTTACCCTTGGGTCTTCAAATCCTTCCATCTCGCGTTTGGTTATTGCCTCGATGTTCCGAATTTTTTCCATGTAATTTTCTTTTTCAAACAACTCTATGGACTTTAACGCCACGCTGCACGCCAGCGCGTTTCCCATAAAAGTCGGCCCGTGCATCAGGGCATGTCTGTCATCATCACTGTAAAATCCTTCAAACACCTTACGGTTCGCCACCGTCACCGCATGTCCGATATAACCGCCGGTCAGCGCTTTGCCAAGCACAAGGATATCCGGGCATACCAAATCCGCCACAAACCGGTTGCCCGTCCTGCCGAATCCCGTCGCCACCTCATCAAAAATCAAAAGCACGTCATACCGGTCGCAAAGCTCCCTGGCACGTTTTAAAAAAGCCACGTCATACATCCGCATACCGCCGGCTCCCTGCAGCAGCGGTTCCACAATAAAACAGTAAAACCGGTCGTGGTATTTGGCAAAAGCATCTTCCAATGCCCAAATTTCGGTGGGAATGTGCACCACATTCTTTTTTCCCCCGTCCCCAAAAGCAAAATGGTAATCCTCGTCGTCCCCCACTTCCATCGCTTTAAACGTATCCCCGTGGTATGCGTGCTGCAGTGAAAGCACCATATTCCTGCCGCTTCCCCGGTTCGTATAAAACTGCAATGCCATTTTTAACGCCACCTCTACCGCCACACTCCCCGAATCGGAGAAAAAGCAATAATCCAAATCCCCCGGCAGATACGCCTGCAGTTTCTCCGAAAGCCGGATTACCGGCTCATGGGTCAGTCCTCCCAGCATCACATGGGAAAAACGGTCCGCCTGTTCCTTTACCGCCCTTGTCAGCTCCGGGTGTTTATAACCGTGAATCATGCACCACCAGGAAGACACGGAGTCAATAAGCCGCGCATCTTCCGTGTATAAATATACTCCTTTGGCATCCACAATTTTATATGGCTGCCGCATCGTTTTCATCTGTTCGTAAGGATACCATATCATATTTTTTCCCGTCCTTTTTATCTGATTTCCGCGCTAAAAACCGTAACGAATCTTTGGGATTACCCGTAAAGCGCCGCAAGCGCTTCCGCATCCATGTCAAGCCGTGCAGCGCCTTCCTCCACACATGCAAGCACCTTCAGTCCCGTCATGGATTCGCACATCCGCTTATTGTCTTCCTCCATCACGTCTCCTTTATGGAAACGGTTAAAAATCAAACCCTTTAACTCCATCCCTTTGGAGCGCATGTATTCCGCCGTCAGCACCACACTGTTAATGGTCCCGAGTCCCGCATCCGCCACAAGCAGGCAGGAAAGCCCCAGTTCCTTCACCACATCCTCCAACATGATGTTTTTCCCGTCAAAACGAATGGGGCAGAGAATCCCCCCGCTGCCCTCCACCGTTACATATCCGTATTTCCCGGTAAGCGCCTGAAAGCCTTTTTTCACCACATCCATGCAGACCGGATTCCCTTCCAGCCGTGATGCCAAATGGGGAGAATAGGCATGTTCATACACATACGGACACATCTCCTCCAAAGGCTGTCCGATTCCTGAAACTTCCTTTACCCATACCGCATCGCCCGGAACCAGGCTGCCGTCCGTCCTGCGCTCATTGCCGCTCATCGCCGCTTTATAGTAAGCGGCATTTCTTCCGCTCTCCCTTAATTTCTTTAAAATCAAACCGGTCACGAATGTTTTCCCCACATCGGTTCCCGTACCCGTAATAAAAATATTCTTACTCATTTCCGATTCTTACCTCATATCCCAGCTTTGCCGTTAATTCCATATCCGTCTCCACCGTAATTCCCGCCGTAGTCAGCATATCGCCGGAAATCGCCGCATTTGCGCCGCTGCGGAAACACTTTTCCCCTTTGTCCCCCACTAATCCCCGTCCGCCGGCAAGACGGATCATACCGTCCGGGATCAGGAAACGGAATACCGCCGTGATGCGGCAAAGTTCGTCATTGGTCAGCACCCTGTTCTTTTCATAAGGCGTTCCCGGAATGGGATTGAGCAGGTTCACCGGAATGGATTTCACTCCCAGCTCCCGCGCCGTAAGCACCATATCGATGCGGTCCTCCATCGTTTCGCCCAGTCCCATAATTCCGCCGGAACAAACGGAAAGTCCCGCACGTTTCGCTGCTTTTAAAGTATCCACTTTTTCCGCAAACGTATGGGTCGTGCATACTTCCGGGAAAAACCGCTCCGAGGACTCCAAATTGCAGTGTACGCGGGATGCCCCCGCTTCTTTCAGCTTCCGGAACTGCTCCTCCTTTAACAAGCCAAAGGAAACGCAGACCGAAATCCCCGTTTCCCTGCGGATGGCACGGATGCTCTCACAAGCCCGTTCCACCTCCGCATCCGGCAAAGCCCTGCCCGAAGTTACGATGGAATACCGCAGCACCCCCCGCCTGTCATTATATTCTGCCTGTTTTAACAGTTCTTCCGTGGAAAGCAGCCCATAACTCTCCCCGCAGGAAGTATGGTAATGGGCGCTTTGCGCACAGTATTTGCAATCTTCCGAACATTTCCCGCACTTTCCGTTAATAATCGTACACATGTCAAACGCATTCCCGCAAAAATGCTCCCGGATTCTGTCCGCCGCCCCTGCCAATTCCTCCAAAGGCACATCCAGCAGACGCAGTGCGTCTTCCCTGCTTATGGACTCCCCCGCAAACACCTTCCCTTCCAACTCTTTTACCACGGCTTCTCCCGATGCCGCCAATGCCGCTTCTTCCGGCGCCGCTTCCATTCCAGCTCCCATATGTATCCTCTTTTCCAGGCATTTCACGCCTTTTTCAATTTTTCGTTATCATTCCTAAGCACGCCATAACACCGGTCTTAACCGTTTTGCCAAAAATGCCGCCAAAATGCACAGACAGATATCCCCCGGCACCGCCAAAAGAAAACAGTACAAAAACAGCGGCCATACCCCAATCGGCGTATCAATCACATAATTACAGATCACATAGTAATAAACCATCCCCATGCCATACACAATGGCAAGTCCGGTAAAATTTGCCAACAGATACCTTGCAATCGTCAGTTTCCGCGCCCTTTCCACCATCTTCCCCGTCACATAAGCGCCGATGCAGAACCCGATAATATACCCGAAACTAGGCTTCAACAAATACCAAAATCCTCCGCCTTCCGTAAAAATGGGCAATCCGGCCAGACCCAAAAACATATACACGCCCACACTGACCGCGCCAAGCCTGCCTCCCAAAAGCAGCCCCGCCAGCATGGTAAACAAAAACTGCAGCGTAAAAGGCACCACAGGAACCGGAACCTTAAGAAAAGCCCCCACCGCAATCAAAGCGGTAAATATACCGCAATATACCAACTCCTGTGCCTTTCCCCCCCTTTTTACCATCCTCTCCGTTCCAAGCGTCTTTACAGAATAATCCTTCTCCATACAACATCCTCTCCTTCCATCCCGTATCCTATCCATCCCCCATAGTTTACCCCTCTCTCTCCATATTGTCAACCGTTTTTATGTATAAGTTTACATTTATCAGTATAAGAAATTGCTTTTGATTTTGTGAAAATAGATATATAATAAATCTACAACAAATCGAAATTAATGGAGGTAACTTATGAATATTTATGAAAAATGTCCGGAATTTGAAAGCGAAAGATTTTTAATCAGGCTATTTCACGACAAAGATTGCGATGATTTATTAAAAGTATACAGTGATAAAAAAGCATTACCTTTTTTTAACAGCGATAATTGTGACGGAGATAATTTTTATTACGCAACAAAAGAAAGAATGGCAGAGGCTATTGGTTTTTGGCATATGTCATATGAAAACGGTTGGTTCGTCAGGCTTTCTATTGTTGATAAGGCAGGAAATTGTGAGAAAGGAGTATACATATTTATTATGAATATAAAAGAA
>CANTGP010000308.1 GCA_947653315.1 uncultured Lachnospiraceae bacterium | reverse complement strand
GAGGAACTGAAAAGAAAGATTGCCTACTTTAAGCAGAACATTATGACCGTGGTGAAAAAAAGGAATTATACAGACAGCAGGAAATTGATGAATACTGGATTGCCGACTGGCAAAAGAAGAAGGTTGAAATCTATAACCTCGATTATGATGAAAACGGAGAACCGCAATATTATTTGTGGGAAACAATTACGGAACAAAACAAGGAAGAATTAAAAATTGTTCATTTCCCAAGATTGAAAATTACATTTGACCAGTTATTTGCCGAAGTCGATATGGAATACTAATGGATGAAATATTACGGTTATATTGTTTGCGTGGTTCATACGATAAATTTATGGTCAAATAAAATGATATGTGATATAATACAAATAAAAACAATGTCATAACGGTGGGAACGGGGAACTTGCCGGTTCCCGCCGTTAATGTTTTCACGACCGTGTAAACGGCGGACGTAGGAACTGAAAATAGGGGTTTGACGGGAAGGGCATTTGGAAAACGGGATCCAAGTGCTTTTTACAGGTGAGTGTGCGATGACGGATAACCAGAATGTGGTAAGGGGATATTGTTTCGGGACTGCGGAGGATGCGGAGACTGCGAGACAGGAAGTGAAGAAGATAGAATATTTGGAGAAACACATGGATTACGGGAAACCGGAAAATATACTGCTTGTGTACCGCAAGGCGATAGAGACCCGTGTGTTCCGCACGCCGGTGGGATGGGAATACCTCCGTTCCCTGCAGGAAAAACTGGCGGAATGCAAAGATTTGGAGGAACCGGTTCCCCCGGTGATGCTTTATACGGTGTTTGCCCACCGCGTAGGCGACGATATCCGTGTCCCGGCGCCGAGGCTGCCGGAGCGGAAGAAGAAGGACTATAAGGGAAGGTTTTTTCTGTCCGTGTCCATAAACCTGATTTTGGCGGTTTCGGTAGGTGTCATGTTTTTCATTGCGTTGACCGGTGACCAGCCGAACATATTGAATTATGAGCGGACGTTAGTTAATAAGTATGCGGCATGGGAACAGGAATTGACGGAAAAGGAAAACATGTTAAGGGAGAGGGAACGGCAGATGACGGTGGAAGAATAACCTGCGGTTTTCACAGTTTTTACATATTTTCCGGTTATACTATACGTAAAAGGGGGAAATGCAAAAAAGGAGCAGGGGATTCTATGGAGCGGCTGAAAATTTTAGTGGTGGACGACGAAAGCAGGATGCGGAAACTGGTGAAGGACTTTTTGGTCAAAAGCAACTATGAGGTGCTGGAAGCGGAGGACGGAAGCGCGGCGCTGGATATTTTTTATGCACAGAAGGATATCTCCCTGATTATCCTTGACGTGATGATGCCCAAAATGGACGGCTGGCAGGTCTGCCGTGAAATCAGGGCATATTCTAAAGTGCCGATTATCATGCTGACCGCGAAAACGGATGAAAGGGATGAACTGCAGGGGTTCCAGCTTGGAGTGGATGAATACATTTCCAAACCCTTCAGCCCGAAAATCCTCGTGGCAAGGGTAGAAGCCATACTCCGCCGGACCAACCAAATGGCGAATGACGAAGTGGTGGAAGCCGGGGGAATCCAACTGAACAAGGCGGCGCATATGGTCTCCATAGACGGCAGGCAGGTGGATTTAAGTTACAAGGAGTTTGAATTGTTGTCTTATTTTATGGAAAATAAGGGAATCGCCCTTTCCAGGGAGAAAATCCTGAATAATGTATGGAATTATGATTATTTCGGCGACGCGAGGACCATAGATACCCATGTGAAGAAACTGCGCAGCAAAATGGGGGAAAAAGGGGAACTGATTAAGACCATTTGGGGCATGGGATACAAATTTGAGGCGTGAGGATGAAATATTCAATAAAAAAGCAATTCGGCATAATTTTCATAGGGTTGATGTCGGCAACCATTCTGCTGTGCTGGTTTATCAACAGCACGTTTCTCGGCAGGTATTATATCGAAAATAAGAAACAGGTATTAAAAAATGCTTATACCACGGTAAACCGCGCCTTCAGCGCAGGGAAAATCCTGACGGAGGAATTTGACATCCAGCTCCAGAAGCTCATCGAAAAATATAATATCAGCCTGATTGTACTGGACACGGACTCCCAAATGCTCATTACTTCCCGCAATGACCAGGAAACCATGAGTAAAAGACTTTGGGATAATTTTTTCCATGATTTTGAAAGCGAAGACGAGGCAACCGTTTTGGAGAAAGGCGAAAGCTATACCATCCAAAGGATTACGGATCCCCGCACGAAGACGGAATACATTGAAATGTGGGGCGTGTTTGACAACGGGAATATCTACCTGTTCCGGACGGCATTGGAAGGAATCAGGGACAGTGTGACGATTGCGAACCGTTTTCTTGCCTATGTGGGAATCGTGGCAGTTGTCATCAGCGCTGCCGTGATTTTGATTGTGGCGGGAAAAGTAACGGAACCTATTTTGGAACTGGCAGAAATTTCCGAGCGGATGGCCGGACTGGATTTCGAAGCGAAATACTGCGGGAACAGCAGTACGGAAATAGCCCTGCTTGGCCAAAATATCAATGTTCTTTCCAATACATTGGAGAAAACCATTTGTGAATTAAAGACGGCAAACAATGAATTGCAGAAAGACATTGAGAAAAAAAATGAAATTGACGGGATGCGCAAGGAATTTCTTTCCAATGTTTCCCATGAACTGAAAACACCCATTGCCTTGATTCAGGGATATGCGGAAGGACTGAAAGAGGGAATCAGCGACGATGCGGAGAGCAGGGAGTTTTACTGTGATGTGATTATTGACGAAGCGTCAAAAATGAATCATATGGTGAAAAAACTTTTGACCCTGAACCAACTGGAGTTTGGGAACGACGTGGTTGTCATGGAGCGGTTTGATATTGTGGCGTTGGTTTCCAATTATATCCAGTCGGCGGAAATACTGGCAAAACAAAAGGGAATCCTCGTCCGTTTTGAGGAAACGGCGCCGGTTTATGTATGGGCGGATGAATTTAAGACGGAAGAAGTATTTACCAATTATTTCAGCAATGCCGTAAACCATGCGGCGGGACAGAAAGTCATTGACGTGAAACTGACGAAAATGGAGCATAAAGCCAGGGTTTCCGTTTTCAACACCGGGGAGCCCATTCCGGAGGAAAGCCTGCCCCACATATGGGAGAAGTTTTATAAGGTGGACAAAGCCAGGACGAGGGAATACGGCGGAAGCGGTGTCGGTTTGTCCATCGTCAAAGCGATTATGGAATCCATGAACCAGGATTACGGAGTCATAAATTATGACAACGGTGTGGAATTTTGGTTTGAACTTGAAACGAATTAGTGTTATAATATAAAAGAATATGTGAGCCGGAGGATAAAGGGGCAGATGAGAGCAAATAGGAAAATGTTAGGATTATTATTGGCAGCGGCGGCATCTTTGGGCATGACGGCATGCGGTGCGGCAATACCGGATATGACGGAGGAACAGAATGCGGTACTGGTGGAATATGCGGCGGGCCTGCTGTTAAAATATGACAGTAACCATCACGGAAGGCTGGTGGATCCGGAAGATTTGGAAGAATTGGAATCGGAAGAAGTATATGCACAACCGGAAGAATCCCAGCCGAAAGAAGAACCGGAACCGGAGGAAGAACCGGATAATACGGCAACCGTAGTGGACAATACGGAAGAAGCCCAGGAAGAACCCGTGTACCGGAGTATTGAAGAATTTTACGGGATTGACGGAGTTGCGATGGATTTTTCCGGATATGAAATCAAGGACATGTATCCGGATGATAGTACGGATGATTTGTTTTTTGCCATGAGTGCGTCAGCCGGATGCAAACTTGTGGTACTTCATTTTGACGTATCGAGCGTAAGCGGGCAGGACAAGGATTTGGACATGTTGTCCTTGAATACCAAATTTAAGATTTCCATAAACGGGGAAACGCCGAAGTATGCATTGACTACCATGCTGACCAACGATTTGGCGTCTTTTAAGGGAACGATTGGCGCAGGGGGATATGAGCCGTTGGTTTTGGTGACCGAGGTGACGGAAGAAATGGCACAGTCCATCCAAACCATGTCTTTGGTTATGAGGAACGGTACGGAAGAAGCAATACTTTCTTTGGATTAAATTGAAGGTCAGAGCATGTTGTATACATTTGTCAAAAAAGCCCGTTTTATGGGCTTTTCTTGATAAAGGAAAAGAAAATAAGAAAAAAATAGAAAAAAATGAAAAAATTTAAAAAAAGTTATTGACAATATGCCACCGTTGGTGCTATACTCAATTTCGTTGCC
>CANTGP010000307.1 GCA_947653315.1 uncultured Lachnospiraceae bacterium | reverse complement strand
GCGACGAGTAGGGGAGAAAAACCTTCCCCTACTCGATTACACCTACCCAATCCTTTCATCAACCACCTGGAAAATATAGAATTTTAAATAATAGGACTCATCCGCCGCCCATAAAATGGGATGATCCGGCGCCTGTGTACGGAATTCCACCTGCCGCAGCCTTTTATGTGCGCCTTTTGCCGCTTCCCGTATGGTTTTGGCAAACAATTCGGGATCCATGAAATGAGAGCAGGAACAGGTGGCAAGGAAACCGCCGTCCTCCACCAGCTTCATTCCCCTTAAGTTAATCTCACGGTATCCTTTGACCGCATTTTTTACGGAATTCCTAGACTTGGTAAAGGCGGGCGGGTCCAGGATTACCACGCCGAATTTTTCCCCTTTTTCTTCCAGTTCCGGAAGGAAATCAAATACATCCGCACAGGTAAACTCCACCCTGTCCTCCAAACCGTTTAACACCGCATTTTCCTGCGCCTGCCGGATGGCCGCCCCGGAAGCGTCCACACCCAGTACGGAAACCGCCCCGGCAATTCCCGCGTTCAAGGCAAACGACCCCGTATGGGTGAAACAGTCCAGCACCCTTTTTCCCCTGCACAAACCCTGGATGGCCGCACGGTTGTTTTTCTGGTCCAAAAAGAATCCCGTTTTCTGCCCGTCCTGTACATCCACCATATATTTCACGCCGTTTTCCACAATCTGTACTTTCGTGTCAAAAGGTTCGCCGATAAAACCCTTAAACCGCTCCATTCCCTCCTTTTCCCGTATCTTGGCGTCACTTCTCTCATAAATCCCGCGTATGGCAATTCCGTCTTCGGCAAGCACTTTCCTGAGCTTCTCCAACAGCAGCGGTTTCAGTCTGTCGATTCCCAAAGCCAGCGATTCCACTACCAGTACGTCGGCAAATTTATCGATAACGATACCGGGAAGAAAATCCGCCTCGCCAAACACTACACGGCAGCAGGAAGTATCCACTGTCTGTTTCCGGTATTCCCACGCATCACGCACCCGCTGCTCCAGCAGTTCTTCCGTAACGGGATGTTCCTTCCTTCTCGATAACATGCGCACCGTAATCTTGGAATTGGTATTGATAAACCCATACCCCATAAAATAGCCGTCAAAATCATGGACTGCAACGATATCCCCGTTTTCAAAGGTTCCCGAAACGGTATCCACCTCATTGTCAAAAACCCACATTCCCCCTGCTTTTAAGGTTCTGCCTTCCCCTTTCTTTAACGTAATTACCGCATCGAACATCTGCACCATCCTCACCTGCCGCGACTTTTGCCGTTTGCGCACTTCCTTATTTTTCCGCTTTTCCTTTTTCCAAAACCTCGTTAATGTAACTTGCCACCTTTATCGCCCCGATGTCATTGATGCTTGCGTAATCCCGGAAACACCGGTCAGGAAGCGATACATTCATCATATCGATGAACTGCGCGCCATATTTATCGCAAAGCATCTTCACGGTTGATACCAATTCTTCATAATAGGATTTTTTCATATGTTCCTTATACCATTTCGTGTAAGGGGGAATGAAGAAAATCACCCGGATACCTTTCATTTGGCAGAAATGCGCATATTCCTGCAAAAGTACCTTGTTCTGCAGTAAAATTTCGGTATGCGGACGGTTGTACAGCGCGTTGATTTCCCTGATGTTGTGCTCCGTCATTTCCTGTGTCATGGCACCGTCGTCAAAGACACTGTTTTCCCCTTCTTCCGTTTTGGACTCCGAGGAAACAAACAAATCGTACAGGGACTCCACATACCCGTTTTCAAAATAATTTTTTACCTTAAAATATTCCGTTTTATATAATTCAATCAACTGGTCCGCCCCATTGCAGTTATGCATGGTTTCCACCACGGGATAATATACCAGGCAGCGCCTCCATTCGGCATTAGACTTGGATGTATCATAGCGGAGGGAATACGGGGCAAGACCGACAATGACATATTCCAAATCCGGCATGGATTCATAAGCATGACAGAATAATTTAAAATCATAAAAAATATCCTGCGACCTGTTCGCAACGGACACCGTCTTTTCATGGAGCAGGTTGCTATGTATGGCATACACGGTATTCCTGCCGCCGGTGATAATTCCCTTCACCCCGCTGCCTGCCGCTTCCTCCATATCCGTAATGGTCCGGTATACCGTGGGAAATACGCCGAATTTATACTTTAAATAATCCCACAGTTTCACGACCTTATCCTTATCCGGCAAAGCCGCGATACCGTATACCTTTAACGGTTCATCGCACAGGATATGCAGGTCATATTCGTCCATGTAATCCGGATTTACATTACGCCAGTTAAATACATGGTAATTTTTTGAAACCATTTTCCTTTCTATTTCGTCCGACAGCCAGTTATTTCCGTATATAATGCATTTCTTCCCTTTCAGGTTACCTTCCATGTTAATTAATTTTAACAGAATCCGGTAATAGCCCCCGATACATTCCTCATTGATATCCCCGTCAAACAGTTCATATTTAAAAGCATCTATTACGGCTTTTAGTTTTAACTTCCCTTCTGCCGTCAGATTCACCAACCCGTCCGCATAATCCTCTATCATGCCCAGTTCCCTAATACGGATGTCCTTCTTCGTACCGGAATCCGCCACCAGTTTCAACGATTCTTCCAATCCTGTAAATTTTTCACCCATTTTCCATGCCTTTCATTCACACTGAAATTCAAAATATAAGCTATATTCTAGTCTATCACAGTCTTTTCGCCGTTTCAACGACAATTCCCATATTTACATCCGTTCTATTCCCCGGTACTTTCCCATCCTGGCAAAATAACTGCAGACCAGTATGACATCCGCCCCTGCCCATGCCAAAATTTCCGCATAAAAAATGCCTTCCTCCCCGATAAGCAGCGGAAGCAGGATGGCGGTTCCCGTCCGCATGACAAATTCCGCCACGCCGGATGCCATGGGCAGTACCGTATCCCCCATACCCTGCAACGCGGAACGGATGACATGAAGGATATAAAGAACAGGAAGGAAAATACTCATAATCGCCAAATAATGATAAGCGATTTCCATTGTCCTCTCCGCTTCCGCCGGATCCCCCGATATAAAGCAGCCTAAAATCGCATGCCCGAATGCCAGCATACAAAACGCTATCAAAGCGGCGGTCAACAGCGCAATACCAAGCGCCGCCTTCATGCCCTTCCGTATCCGCCCGATATGTCCCGCCCCCAAATTCTGCCCCACATAAGTAATCATGGCGTAACCATAGGAAGTCGCCGCCACTTCCAGCACACCGTATAATTTATTGGTTGCGGTAAATCCCGCAATGAATACGACCCCGAACCCGTTGACCACCGACTGTACAATCATCCCGCCTACGGATATGATGGCATTCTGAAATGCCATGGGAAGTCCGAGAAACACCAGCTTTTTATCCAATTCCCCTTCCAAAAGGAAGTCTTCCCTGCAAAGGGCAAGTATCTCTATTTTCCTTATATGGACATAACAATAAATGCTGGAAACAAACTGCGCAATGACGGTAGCGGCTGCCGCTCCCGCGATTCCCCAGCCGCATATCATGACAAACACAAGATCCAGTGCAATATTTACCACCGCAGCCACAATCATCGCATGGAGGGGCGTCTTCCCGTCCCCCAACGCGCGAAGTACCGATGCAAACAGGTTATACGCCATGACGACCGGAATACCCGCAAACATAATACGCAGGTAAAGCAACGACTGCCCGATAATATCGGACGGTGTCTGCAGCAGGCGCAGCACGGGCAGCACTGCCAGTTCTCCCGCCAAAAGGAGGAGCACTGCGCTGACTGCCGACAGAACCACCGCATTGCCCACTACCTTTTTCAGCCTTTGGATATTACCCGCACCGAATTCCTGTGCCATCAAAATGGAAAATCCCTGGGCAAACCCCTGGATAATACCAAGCATCATCCAGTTGAGCCAGTCCGACGCACCCAACGCCGCCAATGCCTTTACACCCAACACCTGACCGACGACCATGGTATCCACCACGGTATATAACTGCTGGAATACATTTCCTATCATTAAGGGAAGCGCAAATGCAAAAATCAACTTTATGGGCTTTCCTTCCGTCATACTTTTAATCTTTGCCGCCATAATCCGTACCTTCCTAATCCAACTAATCCAAATATAAGAAAACATTTCCGGGAAATATGGAAAAATTGTCTTTTCCGCACCAAAAAAACAGCCATGTATACGAATTATATCAAATTCTTAAAAAATGTACAGTACAAACATTGACAAATGGGTATAAAATATTGTATTATCTTA
>CANTGP010000306.1 GCA_947653315.1 uncultured Lachnospiraceae bacterium | reverse complement strand
CCTGGTAATTCATTTGGTTCGTATTGTAATAGGACAGGATATCCCTGCACGGAATCAATTCCCTCTCCTCACAGGTCATAATCTCACACACCGAACATTCCTTGCCGAAAATATTCCGGATTTCATATTTGGAACAGGCGATTCCAAGCGCCTGCGCGATATAATACGTGATGACTTCGGATAAAATTTCCGACTTCGTCTCATTTTTAATCATAACTACCTTATCGCCGCTCCGGTAATAGCACTTCGCCTTCGTCCCTTTTCCCGTCAGCTCCCCCGTAAAAATCTTATCCCCTATGGCGTTGCTGCCATCGGCATTTCCCATATTCCCCGTAAGGGCTATGTGGGAAATATCCGAGGAAAAATTATTTTTATACAGGTTTACATGCGCCCATGTTTCTTTTTTGTTTGTCCTGGATATCCAATAGTTGTCACGGAAACTCAATGCCCTGCACATGATGCATATATTAATATCGCTTTGGTCCTCAATCCCGCACGCCGTCAGGATTTCCTTACAGTATCCCCGGTTTAACGTTAAAATCCGGTCGGAACAGAATTTCTGCACCAAATCAAAGGAAACCGGTTTATTCTGCAGGGATATGGGCAGCAGCTTCGGATTTACCATGGTAATGGTCTTCTGCTCTATGTTAAACTTAAACACCACCTCGTCTTTATATTTCAGGCAGTATTCTATTTTCTGGAACATCGTGTTCATCCTTTCGCCCCCTATTCCGTCAAACCATGCTTTAATTTATAGTCGTCCCATCTAAGAAGCGCTTCCCCGTCGTCCAAAAGATGGAATTCCTCCTTAATCCGGCGGATGGCATAGGCAAGGATTTCCTCCTTCGCCACTTCCCGCTTCGCCGCATTGATGATTTCGCTGTCGTCAAAATCGGCAAAATCCACCGTCCCGTCAAACGTCCTGCCAAACATTCCTTCGATAATGCGGTCCCTTTCTTCTTCCGTAACCCGCATCCCCAATTGTTCCAAATCCATCCCAACTTCTTCCATTCCAACTTCTTCCATCGTAACCTCCAGCAACCTCCGGAACCCATAATTTTTCTTCCCCATTATAACGCCGAACCTAAAAAAAAGCAACTTTTCCTACGGGTTCCCCCGGTCCACCAAAGCCCCTGCCGCCAGCCACTTCCGGCTCCGGAACCGCAGTCCGAACGCAATACCCCGCACCGTCCAGTCCGCAAACATCCCTATCCACACACCCATGGGACCGAATCCCATGACACGGCATAAAAACATGCTAAGACTTACACGGCACAGCCACATGCTGACACAGGAAACCACCATGGTAAAACGCACGTCCCCTGCCGCCCTCATACCGTCCGCCGGAATGAAACACATCGTCCATGCCAAAGGTTTTACGACGGTAATAACTGCCACCATGGTAAAACACAGGGCGGCGCTTTCCGCTTCCATTCCTCCCAAAACGGTAACCGGCTTCGTCAGGGCAAACACCACAAGGCAGCTTACCGTAACCACCGCCTCCGCCGTCAGGGACAGCTTCTTGATATAATAAACGGCTTCGTCTTCCCTGCCCGCACCGATGCACTGTCCGACCACTGTCATGAGACCGATGCCGATTCCCATGGCGGTGACGCCGCTCAGTCCTTCCAGGATATTCGTCATCGCCTGTGCGGCAATCGCCACAGTCCCCAATGTGGACACCGTGGACTGTATCGCCAGTTTACCGAACTGGAACATACTGTTCTCGATACCGGACGGTATACCGATTCTTAAGACCTTACGGATCAGCGTCCACTTTGGGCGTATCTTCCAATAATCCCTAATCACGATTTTCCGGTCCTGCCTGCGCAGTACCGCATATACCGTCAGGGCACAGAAAATGCGCGAAATGAGGGTGGAAACCGCCGCCCCTGCCACGCCCATACGGAATCCCCAAATCAGGACTGCATTGCCGCCCACGTTCAGGCAATTGGAGACCACCGAAATCAACATGGGACGTTTGGAATCCGCCTGCGCCCGCAGAATCGAAGCTCCCGCCCCATACAGGGCGATAAAGGGAAAAGAAAGCGACGTATAAAAAAAATACGTCTCCG
Source organism: uncultured Lachnospiraceae bacterium (assembly GCA_947653315.1). Classification (GTDB taxonomy): domain Bacteria; phylum Bacillota; class Clostridia; order Lachnospirales; family Lachnospiraceae; genus Kineothrix. The sequence continues at coordinate 2,208 of CANTGP010000306.1, read as the reverse complement.
ACGCTTCCATGATGGCCGGCTCCACCGCCCCGAACACCAGCCGCAGCAGCCCGGTACGGAACAACAGACAAAAAAAGTGATGAAAACCGATATGGCAGCAACGAGAAACACCACCTGCTCTGCCGCCCGTTTTGCCCCTTTTTCATCCCCGTTACCGATATATTGGGAGCAAAGTATGGTTCCACCCGCCGCAAGGGCGGAAAAAGCCTGAATGACCAAAATATTAATGGAATCCACCAGCGATACCGCCGAAATGGCGGCAGAACCGATATTGCTCACCATCATCGCATCAATAATTCCCATCAGGGAAGCCAAAAACTGTTCAATCACTAACGGAACCAAAAGTTTCCACAAATCCCTGTTGCAGAACAAGTGTCCTTTCTCCTGTTCCAAGGCTGTATGCCCCATTTGCCATCACCCTCCATTCTCCCAACAGTATACCACAAACCCGTTTGAAAAAAATATTTTTTGGAGCCTTTCCGGGAATAAATTTCTTGAATAAATTTCTTTCAATGCAGAATAATACTGTTATACAAAAATAAAACTGCAATACGGGAATAAAACTGCAATACAAGAATAAAACCGCAATACAAGAATAAAACCGCAATACAAGAATAAACTACCATACAATATGGAAAAAACCGGAAAGGAGTAAGGATACCATATGGTTCAGGAAACAGATGGAAAATATGCCTTGGGAAAACAGAGTGTGGAAATCAAAAATCCCGTTTATATCATGGAAAGCGCCAGCGTGGTAGGAACAAAAGAAGGGCAGGGGCCGTTAGGAAGCCTGTTCGACATGGTCGGACAGGACGATATGTTTGGATGTGATTCCTGGGAGGAGGCGGAAAGCAGCCTGCAAAAAGACGCGGTTTACCTTGCACTGGGAAAAGCCGGGTTAAAAAAGGAGGACATCCGCTACCTGTTCGCCGGAGACCTTCTCGGACAGTCCATCGCCAGCAGTTTCGGACTTGCAGGCTATGAAATACCGTTAATCGGACTGTACGGCGCCTGTTCCACCTGCGGACTGTCATTAAGCATGGGGGCCATGGCGGTAAACGCCGGTTATGCCAGCCATGTGGCCTGCGTTACCTCCAGCCATTTTGCCAGCGCGGAAAAAGAATTCCGTTTTCCTTTAGGATACGGCAACCAGCGCCCCCTTTCGGCCTCGTGGACCGTAACGGGAAGCGGCGCTTTCATCCTTGGAGACACGCCGGGGAAAAAGGCGCGGGCACGGATTACCGGCATAACCACGGGAAAAATCATGGATTTCGGTTTAAAGGATTCCATGAACATGGGCGCATGCATGGCGCCTGCCGCCTGCGATACCATTTACCAAAATTTAAAGGACTTCGGCAGACAGCCGTCGGACTATGATAAAATTATCACCGGGGATTTGGGAACGGTGGGACAGCACGCACTGATTGACCTGCTGGACGAACGCGGAGCCGATATCTCCGGCCAGCACATGGACTGCGGTATCGAAATCTACGACGCAAAAGCACAGGATACCCATGCCGGCGGAAGCGGCTGCGGATGCAGCGCGGTAACGCTGTCCGCTTATATCCTAAAGAAAATCGAAGAAGGGGAATGGAAACGGGTCCTTTTCGTCCCCACGGGGGCGCTTCTCAGCAAGACCAGCTTTAACGAAGGACAGACCGTACCGGGAATTGCCCACGGGGTCGTTCTGGAAAGCCCGGAGTAAAACGCCGGGCACCCGCCGGCTTTGCCGGAATCTTCCTAAAAAAAGCCGGACCGGCCGGATTACCGGTAAGTAAAACTCACCCGGTCCGGCTGCAGCCCGTAAGCCGTGGAAACGGTTTTTATAATCTGAAGTTCCGTTTCTTCTTCCAGCCCGGCGGATGCATCCACCGCAAGGATCACCCCTTCCAATTCCCGTTCTTCGTTATAAACCGGATCGACACTAACGTTTTCCCCGCAGAAATTCCGGATATCTTCCGTAAGCACCTCCTTTAAATATGCCTGATAGGTTTCCTGTTTTTCCTCCTCCGTAAGCGGACCCTGTACCACGTCCGAAATATCATAGGTTCCCACGGATGCCTCCTCCGCTGCGGGACGCAGAAAAACATACAATACAATGCCGAATACGGCAAGGACTGACAGACAGGCGGGAATCATGTATTTTTTATGAAATGCGGGTTGTTTCATGCAATATCTCCTCTCTTAGACGAATATACCTTGCCATAC
>CANTGP010000305.1 GCA_947653315.1 uncultured Lachnospiraceae bacterium | reverse complement strand
GGCAATAATTCTGCTGCTGTCTTCTTTCCCGTAAAATACATAATCGGGATACCCATTCCCGGAGCCTGACTTAGAAGGAAAACGGTCCGCAGGATTCTTTGCAGTCCTTTTTGTATAATACCCACCGACACTTCCATAGCCGATATCCTTTAGATATTCTTCAAACCTGCTTTCCACCTCTGCTTCGTTTGCATTGGAACCATGAACTTCATATAGTACTTCCAAATTTACATTACGGATAATCTGCCCGCCAATCCTCAAATCCATATTCCTCTCCCTTTCTTCCGCACGGGAATGGGTTACACAATACCTATTTTCTTATTTCAAATATGCATCTTCTGAAAATCATTATACAGAACATTTGTTCTAATGTCAACTTTTTATTTTCCGCTCAATTCCACACCGCAGTCACCAAATATCCGCACAAGTGCGACTACTTGGCTCGTTACCCGCGGGAATAAACACGGCAGTCCAGTTTACGGTCATGCAAGAAACCTTAGACTGGACTGCCATTCCAAACTACCTCATATCCGATATACCCGCCGGATGATCCCGTTAACGTTTTCCCATCCGCTTTTAAAAATGCTCCGCCCATATCCCCTTCAGCGCAGCCCCTCCTGCGGACAATCGCTCTCAAATTCAAACACGCACTTTTCAAACGCATTGATGACATGGGTATCCTGATACTTATCATACCGCTTATGCTGCCTCCCGTACGCCATATGCACATGCCCGTGGAGGAAAAATTTCGGCTTATACTTTTCCATCAACGTGCGGAACACCTGGAAGCCCTGATGGGGCAGGTCACGCCCGTCATTTAACTGGTAAGCGGGCGAATGCGCCACCAGTATGTCAAATCCGCGTTTTTTGAACAACTGGAACCACAGTTTCGCCACCCTCTGTACCATCTGGCGTTCGGTATACTGGTGTGGACCCGGCTTATAACGCATGGACCCGCCAAGCCCCAGGATGCGGACTCCCTCATGGACATAAATCTGGTCCTCGATACAGATGCACCCTTCCGGGGGAACCCGCTCATATTTCCCGTCATGGTTCCCGTGCACGTACAGCACCGGCACATTGGAAAGTGTTACCAAAAATGATAAGTAACGCGGATCCAAATCGCCGCAGGAAATAATCAGGTCCACCCCTTCCAGCTTGCTCTTGTCAAAAAAGTCCCACAGGGATTTCGATTCTTCATCCGCAATCGCCAGTATCCTCATTGTATACTAACCTTCCTTTGTCGTTACTCCCTGCTGTTTCATCACAGGTTCCGCATTTTCCTTTAATTCCTCCGTTTTCGGGATGGAGCCGATGACATTATCCGCCAGCCAGTCCATGGTCATGATTTCATCGGGCTGCATACGGAAATCCGGGTCTTCCGAAACTACCCCGTTTTGGGAATACAGAATGCCGGAAAACGGATTAAACAACTCGGAACTGATGGTCGCCCTTAACAATTCCACCAGACGTTTCGTCCCGATGGGCAGGTATTGGGAACAAATGACTTCAATAACCCCCTCCGACAGTCCCCACCAATAATTGATTGCCTTTGTGGAGGACGGATCGTCGTCGTATTTCCACGTTCCGTCCATAATCGTGCGCAAAAGCTGTTCGTAGAACTTTCCCCAATGGTATAACGGCATGGCAAGATTCCGCGGACGTCCCCCGTCAAAATGGTAAATGCCGAAAAAGCGGGAAGCCTCCTCCGGAATCACCATATCCATCCCGGAAATACAGGAAGATCCCGTCTCCCTGATCCTTTCGTCAATGTCCACATCCTTCATCGTGGACCACTCCAAATAAACTTCCGCCCTGGGATTAATCATCTTCGCCCCCAGCGCAAATGCATTGATGTTCGCAATGGAGCCGTAAATAGGATAATCCGCAATATAAGTCAGCCGGTTATTCTCCGCCATGGCGCCCGCTATGGCGCCCATCAGGAATTTCGCCTCGTGCATCCTGGAATAATAGGTACGGATATACCGGTGGGACGTATTCAGCGAACAGTTCATGACACGGATATCCTTATTGGCAATTGCCGCCTTCACGCTCCCCTGCACGAAGGAAGGCGTGGTGGTAAAAATCAGGCTGCAGCCGGAATTTATGGCATCTTCAATCAGGGAATCGATATTGTCCTGTGTCCCGTTTTCATAAAAAACCGTACTCACTTCTTCCGGGAAGGTCTGCTCCAAATAGAGCCGTCCCAGCTCATGGGCATAAGTCCATGCGGAAGTCCCCGGCGTCTTTTCGTAAATAAACGCAATCTTTACCTTCGGCATACCCATTTGGTGCAGGAGACTAAGTAACGGCTTCTTTTCCTGGTTTGGCTTCATTTTCAGGTTGATTTCCTGTTCTTCCTGCAAAAGCGCAAATTCCTCCCAGCTCTTTGCCATCAGTTCCTTTAACTCATTGGTCGTCTTCCCGTCAATCTCGTCATAACCGTAAAGCGTAATGAAAGACAAAAATGCATCGCCGGGGGTAATTTTCAGTTTACTGCCGCCCTTTGCCTTATATTCGGCAGTAAAACGGGTATAGAGCGCACTGAACTTCAAAAGCTCATCATCCGTCCACGCCTCCTTCGGCGCTTTCCCCACCGCTTCCTGCAGTTTGGCAAAGCTGCCTTCCTGGGAAAACCATATGTAATTAATCGGCGCATACTGGTAAAAATCCATGAATTCATAGTAAATCTTATTTTCCTTATCCTCGCTGCGCCTCGGCACAATACGGATCACATTGCCGGGGATGGAAACCACCCCGAAAAATTTCATGACGCTGACCCGCTTATTCCCCTCCTCCACGTAAAACTTATTCATGTATTCATAAACTTTAATGGGATCGCGGATTCCTTCCTCCACGTGGCTGGTGCTTAAATTCGACCATTTTGAAGCAAACTCCGAGTCCTCCCTCAATATGGGCATGAAATTCCCTGCAAAAGAGCTGCTCCTCCCGACCGTCTTCGTTCCCACAATCTGATCCGCCGGTATCTGCACAAGCCCCAGGGGAATTTCGTGGTACGCCCCCTTCTCCGGCATAATATCATCCAAAACCTGAAGCGTCGGCTTCTCCCCGCGCAGCATCCGCGCCTGGTAATCCTTTTTTCCTAATTTATAAGCCTTGCTGTAATCTTCTCTACCCATACTCTCTCCCTTTTTATACTCTGCTTTCCCAAACGCATCCTTCCGTCTACCCTGCGGCATTTTTCCCGCTTCTGCTTCCGGTTTGCAGCCGCAATCTCCGGTCGGACGGAATATTACCTGCGCCTTTCGTATTTCACGAAGCGGTACGCCACGTCAAAATAAGTCTGCTCCTCACTGTCCGCCGTTATTTCCCACTCCGGCAGCTCATCCAGGTTGGGAAAATAAGCATCCGCCTGATATTTGTGGTCAATCTTCGTCACATGCGCCACATCACAATAAGGCAACATCTGCCTGTATACACTGTCGCCGCCTATCACATAAACATCTTCACTTTTATACTTCTTAAGCACCTTAAGCAGTTCTTCCAAACTGTGCGCCACAATCCCGTCCTTTACCTGAAAATCCGGATTGGAAGACAGGATGATGTTCGTCCGGTTTTTTAACGGAAGCCCCTGGGGAAAGGTGTCCAGCGTCTTTCTCCCAAGCACCACCACCTTACCCGTGGTTTCCTGCCGGAACATTTTATGGTCATTGGGAATCCGTATTAACAGGTCGCCCCTGTTCCCGATGGCCCAGTTATTGTCAACCGCAACAAAAATATTCATTCCTTCATCCTTTCTGCTTTTCCGACCGGTACGGAACCCGCCGCACGTTCCGGCGGTCCGCTCAAATGGCAACCGGAATCTCTATCTGTTCCCCCGCTTCATACCCTTCCAGCTTCACGTCATCGCGGGTAAACTCATAAAAATCCCGTATTTCCGGATTTAACCAAAATACCGGCGCTTCTTTGGGCGTCCGCATAATCAACTCCTTCACCAGCGGAATATGCCTGTCATAAATATGGGCATCCGCAATCACGTGGACCAGTTCCCCCGCTTTCATGCCGCATACCTGTGCCAGCATGTGCACTAACACCGCATACTGCACCACATTCCAGTTATTTGCCGTCAGCACATCCTGGGAACGCTGGTTCAATATGGCATTTAACGTAAGTCCTCCGCCATCCCTGTCCTGCGTTACGTTGAACGTCATACTGTACGCACAGGGGTACAGGTTCATCTCATATAAATCCTGGTGCACATAAAGGTTTGTCATGATACGGCGGCTGAAGGGATTATTTTTCAAATCGTGGATTACCCTGTCCACCTGATCCATCATCCCTTCTTTATAT
>CANTGP010000304.1 GCA_947653315.1 uncultured Lachnospiraceae bacterium | reverse complement strand
ATGATATTGCAGGAGACAACCCAGAAGAATTTATCAGGAAAGTAAAAGAAGGAACCTGCAGAAAAAGGATTGATTTTTTTGGAAGGGGTGACAATTTTGAAAAAAATATTGATTGTTGATGACTCTGCACTCGTGAGAAGGGTTTTATGTGATATAATAAACAAAGATGAAAGATTCCAAGTAGAAGACAGGGCCACAAACGGTTTGGAGGCGCTGGAGCTTCTTAGCAGGAAAAGCTACGACGCGGTAGTTTTGGACATTAATATGCCGAAGATGAACGGGCTGGAACTGTTAAAGCAGTTGCAGAAGCGCCAAATGGACGCACGCGTGGTGGTGGCGAGTACCGATACGAAGGAAGGCGCAAAGGTGACAATGGACGCATTGGAACTGGGGGCCCTTGATTTCGTACATAAGCCGGACAATGCGGTAGGCTGCCGGAAGGAAGATTTCCAGCGCCGTTTAATCGAAATCCTTGTCGCGGCGACGGAAAGTAAGATGACTTCCTTCTTAAAACCGATGAGGACCGGGGCGCTAAAGCCGGCCCCTAAAGTAGTGGAAGTATTGAGCCGTCACGAGAAAAAACCGTCGGGAAACCGGGTGGTTGCCATTGCAAGTTCCACGGGCGGACCGAAGGCATTGCAGGCGGTGGTTCCCGAACTGCCGGGGAAGCTGAATGCGCCGGTAGTCATTGTGCAGCATATGCCGGCGGGATTTACGGCATCTTTGGCGGAACGGCTGGATACCTTAAGCGAACTTAAGGTGAAGGAGGCGCAGGAAGGCGATGTGCTGGAAACCGGTACGGTTTACATTGCCAAAGGCGGAAAACACCTGAACATAAACGTTTCGGGTACAAAACATGTGATACACTATACCGACCAGCCGTTGCGGGAAGGCGTGAAGCCGTGCGCGGACTATATGTATGAGTCGCTGACGGAGAGCCGGTATGATACCGTGGTCTGCGTGGTGCTGACCGGCATGGGTGCGGACGGGACGAAAGGAATCTCCAATCTGAAAACAAAAAAGAAAATTCATGTTATCGCTCAGAATGAGGACAGTTGCGCCGTGTACGGTATGCCGAAAAACGTGGTAAACGCAAAGCTGGCAAACCAGGTGGTTCCTTTGGAGCAGGTCGCACAGGAAATAATGATGAACGTGGGGGTAATGTAAGATGGATGTAAGCCAATATCTCGAAATATTTATTGACGAAACAAAGGAACATTTGCAAAACTTAAATACGGAAATCCTGAATTTGGAGCAGGATTCGGAAAACGTGGATACGATTAACGAGATTTTCCGGGCTGCCCATTCCTTAAAAGGTATGGCGGGGACTATGGGCTTTAAGCGGATGCAAACGCTGACCCATGATATGGAAAACGTATTTTCGGAAGTACGCAACGGTTCCATCAAGGTGAAGGGTAATATGATTGATATTCTGTTCCAATGCCTGGATGCGTTGGAGGAATACCTGAATACCATCCAGGAGTCCGGGGAAGAAGGAACCAATGACAATGAGCCGCTCATTAAGCAGTTGAATGAAATACTCGGCACAAAAGACGGCGGTGCGGCTGCGGACGGGAAAAAGGAAGAATCTGCCAAAAAAGAGGAAAAAGACGATACCAACGGGCAGAAGTGGCTGGCCATTAAGTTTGATGATACGCAAAAGCATGTGCTGCGCGAAGCCGTGGGTCAGGGCAAGAGTGTTTTCGGCGTTACGGTGAAGGTGCAGGAATCCTGTATCCTTAAGGCGGCAAGGGCATTTTTGGTTTTCAAGGCGCTGGAGGATTTGGGTGAGGTCATCATTTCCAATCCGTTGGTGCAGGATATTGAGGATGAAAAATTTGATTTGGATTTCAGTTTGATTTTCATATCGGACAGTCCTTTGGACAAGGTGCTGAAGGCGGTTAAGAGCGTTTCCGAAATCGAGGATGCGCAGGGCGATACCATTGATGAGGAGAAAATCAAGGATCTTACGGGCGCTTCGCCGAATAAGGAAAACCTTCCTGTGGCTGCGGCGGATGCGGCGGTTGAGAAAAAGCCGGCGGAACAGCACCAGCCGGCGGCCCAAGGCGCTGCGGCTGCGGCAAAAGGCGGCGAGAAGAAGAACCAGGTATCCAAGCCCGCCGTGAACCGCACGGTGCGTGTGGATATCGAAAAGCTGGACGTACTGATGAATCTTGTCAGCGAGTTGATTATCGCGAAGAATTCCCTGGTATCCGCTTCCGTAGGGGACAGGGGGAACGGCGGTGTCAACGAACATATCGAATATTTGGAAAGCGTAACGACGAATCTGCATGAATCCGTCATGAAGGTAAGGATGGTTCCCATCGAAAGTGTCGTAAGCAAATTCCCGCGTATGATCCGTGACCTGACAAAGAAGCTGGATAAGAAAATGGAACTTTACATGTCCGGTGAGGAGACGGAGCTTGACCGTACCGTGGTGGATGAAATCGGCGATCCGTTGATGCACTTGTTAAGGAATGCGGCGGATCATGGATTAGAGTCCGGGGAAGTGCGTAAGGCGGCGGGGAAACCCGAAGTCGGCTCCATCTTCCTGGATGCTTACCAGGACGGTAATAACGTAGTGATTGAGGTAAAGGACGACGGCGCGGGCATCAATGTGGATGCAGTCAGGGAGAAGGCAATCAGCAAGGGCGTCATCACACCGGAACAGGGTGAGATTATGTCCGAGCAGGAAATCATAAACCTTCTGTTCCATGCCGGATTTTCCACGGCGAAACAGGTTTCCGATATTTCCGGAAGGGGTGTCGGGCTGGATGTGGTGAAATCCAAAATCGAAGCGTTAAGCGGTGAAGTGGAAGTAAAGAGCAAATTGGGAATCGGAAGTACATGGACGATTCGTCTGCCCCTTACCCTTGCTATTATCCAGGCGCTTATGGTTGATGTGGGCGGTGAAAAATACGCGATTTCCCTTGGCTCCATCCAAACCATTGAGGACATTACGCCCGATGAGATTAAGACCGTACAGAATAAGGAAGTGATTAATTTAAGGGGAATCGTAATCCCGATTATCCGGCTCAACGGCGTACTCGACATTGAAAGCAGGAAGAATCCGGAAGACAATATGACGGTTGTGATTGTTAAGAAGGGTGACAGGCTGGCAGGACTTGTGGTAGACGAACTGATGGGACAGCAGGAAATCGTTATCAAGTCTTTGGGCAGGTATATCACCAAATGCAAGATTATCAGCGGCGCAACGATTCTCGGCGACGGTGAAGTTGCATTGATTCTCGATACAAATGCATTGTTTTAAGTTCATATTGCGGGAGGGACAGCGGAATGGAAGAATTAAAGGTTGATTTACAGAATGAAACGACTCAGTTCATCATAGTAAGGCTGGGCGACGAGCAGTACGGGATCGATATTAAATACGTGGACAATATCGTGCGTATGCAGCATATTACGAGGGTGCCGAAGGTACAGGATTATTTAAAGGGCGTCATTAACCTGCGCGGCGAGGTGATTCCGGTCATGAGCATCCGCGTGAAGATGGATCTGCCGACGGATGAGTATACGAAGTCCACGAGGATTATTATTTTAAAACTGGAGCATCAGGGCAACATCGGAATCATTGTGGATGAGGTCAAGGAAGTCGTAACTTTGGATAATTCACAGATTGAGAAGGTTTCCTATGACAGCAAGGAGGAAAAGGACAATTTTATCTTTGCCATAGGAAAATATGCGGACGGCGGCCTGATCTCGCTGCTTGACCTGAATGCCGTGGTATTGGAAAAAGAGAGTGTATAGGAGGTCATCATAGTGTCTGATTTAAGTTTGGAGACGATGTCTCAGGAATATTATGATGTATTGAAGGAATTGGGAAACATAGGGGCGGGCAATGCAACGACTGCGCTTGCCCAAATGCTCCAATGTAAAGTGGATATGTCCGTACCGCAGGTAAAGCTCCTTGAGTTTAAGGACGTTGCAACGCTGATGGGCGGTGAAGAACAGCTTATGGCGGGCATTTACCTGGGGGTGGAAGGCGACATTAACGGCAGCATCATGTTCCTTTTGGAGCAGAAAAGCGCGAGACATTTGGTCGGGAAGCTGATGGGGATGACCGTTGAGGGAGAGGAATTTACCGAAATGGAAATATCCGCATTGCAGGAGGTGGGTAATATTATTACCGGCTCATACTTAAATTCCCTGTCCATGATGACAAACTTAAAAATTTGTCCGACCATCCCTTCTTTGGCGATGGACATGGCAGCGGCAATTCTGAGCGTTCCCGCCATAGAATTTGGTGTAATCGTTTTCTTTGTTGTGATGAATTATTTGTAAGCGCTTATTGAC
>CANTGP010000303.1 GCA_947653315.1 uncultured Lachnospiraceae bacterium | reverse complement strand
GACGCACGGTCGGGAGTTCTTTTAGTGGCCGGTGGCGGCGGAATTACCTGTCCCGCTGCCGCTGCCCCGCAATAAACTCCCGTCCGTGCGTCCGCCCTCCAACACAACATTTCAGGCTAAACTGTTACAAAATTATTTACGAACCCTTCCTAACAGGTTGCCATTCCACTGCGGATTAGCTATAATGGAACAAATAGGAAAAAGGTATGGGAGGCGGCAGATGGATGACGGCGACTCATTGCGTGAAAGATTCGGATGGCGGTACGGCAGGATTCGTCATTGACGGTGTTTTCTATACGGATGTAAAAGTAAGGGATAATATACAGTATATTGATAATCTGTTTTTAGGGAATGAAGGACAGCTTGTGGCGGAAGGGAACTTGCAGGAAACCACATACGCACAGGCGGTAAATGAAGCGGAATATAAACGTTTGGTAAAGGAGAACGGTTTTGTCCGTGATATCCAAACGGATTTGGAAGAATGGAAACAGGATGAATGCCGTAAGGCATTACAATTGGAAGGCTCCCGCCAAATAGGGAAGACTACGGAACTTTTGAAATTTGCATACAGGAATTATGAATATACCGTTTATGTGTCGCTGGCGGATGATAAGTATGGGTTTGAAGAAGTCCTGCGCGGCGGATGTACGCCCCTTGACATGGAAAAGTACTGCAGGAAGGCGCAGCTACCCCATTTTGTAAACGGCAGGCAGACGCTCCTTATTATTGACGAAATACAGATTAGCCCATCGGTATATAATTCCATAAGGACCATTTGCAGCCGTTTGGATTGCGATTTAATCGTTACGGGAAGTTATTTGGGACAAACCCTGCAGAAAGAATATTTCCAGCCTGCCGGAACCCTGACTTACCGTTATATGTATCCGATGTCTTTCCGGGAATTCTGCCGCGCTTTGGGAAAGGAAGAAACGCTGGAGCAGTTGGATCTTTACGGAAAAAGCGATGGCACGGCATACGGGGATTTATGGGAATGTTATGAATTATACCGTCAGATTGGCGGGTACCCGGAAGCGGTAAAGGCATATGTGAGAACCCGTGATATGGGAAAATGCCACGAAGTCATGGAGAATCTCCTGACCACGTTTGAAAAGGAATCAAGGAACTATTTTAAGGAATCCAGGGAGACGCTTATATTTAAAACGGTGTATACGGAAGCGGTAAAAGAAATGTGCCGGGAGAAACGGGGAAACGGGAGCAGGCTGGTGGAAACGGTAACGGATATTGCGAAAGGGTCACAGAAGCAGATGATCAGCAGGGAAGAAGTATCCAATGCCGTGGCGTGGCTGGTGTATTCGGGAATTGTAGGGGAATGCGGGCTGTACCGCAACGGGGATGTGGACGATTATGTTCCGGCACGGCGTTTGTATTACATGGACTGTGGAATTGCTTCCTATGTGGCGGGACAAACTGCTTTGCCGAAGGACAGTGTGGACGGATTCCTGACGGAAAATTTTGTTTATACGGAGTTGTACCGGCTGTATAAGCGGCAGGAAGGCAGGAAACCGGTAAAAGGAGATATGCCCTGTTTTTCCTGTTATAACGAATACGAACTTGATTTTATGGTATTGGGAAAAGACAATACGGTGTACGGGCTGGAAGTGAAAACGGATACCGGCGCCCCGAAATCGCTAAGGGTTTATATTGACCGTAAACTGGTGGATAAGGGAATCGTGGCGAAGAAAACAAACGGCGGGCACGGGGATTCGTTTGACACGATTCCGGTGTATATGGCGGGGGTTGGGTTTCCGTACCGTTACTAAGAAACTGTTCAAGGTATGGTTTTACCGATTTTGCGGACTGCGGAGGAAACCAAGTCAGATGAAGAAAATCCCACTGGAACAATTACTCAAAGAAAGCAGGGCGGAAACCTATGCGGAGCAATACCGGTATGTCCGCCGTTTAATCGAAGCCAAAAAGATAAAAGCGGTAAAGGCATCCCCGCTTAACGGGAAAACGCCTGCTTTACCCGTTAGTTATTGGCTGGCGGAGGATGTGCCGGACGAACGGAAACGGCAGGAGCAGGAAGAAGACCTGAAATTCCATATGTCGCCTGCCATTCGGACGGATTATTACCTGAACCATTTGGAGGTATACGGTGCGGAAGAACGTTGGGTGACTCCGTTAAACCGGTATTTTTTGGAACAGGGGGAAGGGGAGCCGGAGCCGGTTTCGTTGAATGAGCGGAGTTTCCAAATATGGGGGCGGGAGAAATTCCTGCAGAAGGAGCAGGGGAAAAAGGTGCTGGCGCACTGCGGGGTATCGCTGGAACAGCTTCGCGTGTACGCCACATCGGAACCTTTGGCATACTATTCCGCCAGCAGGCAGGCACCGCAGACGGTTCTTATTTATAGAAAATAAAGATACGTTTTACAGTATGCGCCGCCACCTCATGGCAGGGGGAAGGCGGATGTTCGGCGAAGAAATCGGAACGGTGATATACGGTGCGGGGAAGGGCATATGGCGGTCTTATGAAGATTTCCGTTTCTGTGTGGAGCCGCATATGAATGACGGGCGGAACCGGATTCTTTATTTCGGTGATTTGGATTATGAGGGAATCGGAATTTACGAACGGCTGGCGGCGTTGTTTGGGGAAGGGGAAGAACCTTATGAAGTGGAGCCGTTTGCCCCGGCATACCGGAAAATGCTGGAAAAGGCGGAACATATGGGAATGGATTTTTTGCCGGAAACCAGTGAAAACCAAAACCGCTGCCTTTCCGGCAGGTTTTTCGGGTACTTTCCGGAGGATATGAAAGAGAGGATGGAACGGATTCTCCTTGCGGGCAGGTATATACCGCAGGAGATCATCCATGTTGCGGATTTGCCGTAATCATGCATTAACAGCAAATCCGTAACGGATTAATAACGTATTATGCCGCAATCATGCGGTATTCATGCGGCAATCATGTGGCATCGATGCCGCATACGGAAAGCTGTGAGGAAAAAAACATGCAGTATGAATTTTTAAAGCAATTCCCGAAACGGATGAAGCATGTGGGCGCCTATGTGCTGCTGTTTGCAAACAGCAGCCAAAAGGGGATTTGGAAGCAGTACGGTTTCCAAAAGCTGGACGAGCAGATGAACGTGATCTTTGCGGTAATGCTCTACCTGATGGAGCAGTCCTTAAAGGAGGAGAATTGTACCATTGACGATATCGGCGCATATTTGGACAACCTGAACATGCGTTATTTTGAAAAAAGCATGGGGTACGGCGACTGTAAAACCCTTGGGGATTTTATCGTGAACGTGGTTCTTTCCAATGAAGGAAAAGCCATGTATTTTGACGGCTTTGATTTTGAACAGAGGGCGTACCGGATCATGAATGTCAGTTATGTGGCGAATAAGATTGTCTATGTGGATTCCGAGGTGCGCCGGACCTCGTATTACCTGACGGAAGACGGCTACAACCTTCTGCTGTCCACGCTGGAAATCGAAAATAACATGAAACTGACCATTCATGAGATGATTTTTAAACTGCATTTGGAGAAACAAAGCTACGACAAGGCAGTGGACGATATCAAGAATGTCTTTAATCTCCTGCGCATCCAGTTGCAGAAGATGGAAGACGCCATGGGGCGGATACGCAGGAATGCGTTAAGCTATTCGGTGGCGGAGTATGAGACGGTGCTGGAAGAAAACCTGGATACCATCAGCGATACCAAGCAGAAATTCCAAAGCTACCGGGAACTGGTAAAGGGCAGGGCGCGGGAACTGGAGGAAACGGACGTGAATGTCCGCCGGTTGGATGAGCGGGAAGGGGAAAAGCTGAAAAACCTGAATATCATCGAAACGTACTTAAACCGCACCATCGATGAGCACCAAAAAATCTTAAACAGTCATTTTGATTTAAAATCTTTGTATACAAGGGAACTGGAACAGCTTTCCCAAATGTCTTTTATCCGCAGGTTTTCCATGCGCAACGAATTATATGAAAAAATACTGGAACAGCCGGAGGGACTCGGACGCATGGAAATATTCCTGCGCCCCTTATTCGGAAATGCGCCGGATAAAATATATAATCTGAAGAAATCCACGGAACTGCAAAGACCGGTCCGCAGGAAAGGAAAGGAGGATGCCGGGGAGGTGATGGAATTCGGGGACGACGCATGGATGGAGGAAGAAGAACGCCGCCGTCAGGAAAAGCTGGCAAAATATGAAAAAAGCCTGGGATTCCTGCTGCGCAGGGCAAGGAAGGCGGCGGACAAAAGTGTGCCGGAAAAAAGTGCGGACAATATTCCGGGGGAAACCGGCGGGAAGGCGTTTGGCAGGATTGTGGGTGAAGTATCCTTGGAAGAAAT
>CANTGP010000302.1 GCA_947653315.1 uncultured Lachnospiraceae bacterium | reverse complement strand
GTTTCCGCCCACCATCCTGCTGTGGTTTGGCACCGCCTGTGTCCTGCAAAATCTGTTCAAAAAAATAGTGATATTTCTTATTTTTTCCACCAACTGGTTTATGGTTTGATTTAGGCGGCGGTGTTTGACGAACAAAGTGAGGAGTTCCGCCGACTTAACCATAAACCAGTTGGCGGAAATAATTAGAAATATCCCGTTTTTGCAGTCAGATTTTGCAGGACACAGGCGGTGCCAAACCACAGCAGGATGGTGGGCGGAAACAAAAAATTGATTTCCGTGTATATTTTCAAATTCCTGTGGCGTCCCGGCTCCCTTTGTGATATACTGTGTCAATACCGGCACCCCGCTACCGGCAACGGGTATCCATCTTCCAGCGGGACAATACCTCTCGCGGCAGTCGCCAAATATCCGCACAAGTACGGCTGTTTGGCTCGTTACTCGCGGGACTAAAGAAAAATATCAACCGGAGGTACTATATGGCAGAGACACATCAAAAAGGATTCAACGCAGAATTAGTTGCCAACGATTTGGAACATTGCTGTTTGGGTGAAGTCTCATGCGGGCAGTGCCAGCATGACAAATGCACCGTAGGCTATGCCAGGCAATGCGTCCACAACTATCAGGTGGCACCCAAAAAAGAAGTTCCCGAAGGCATGGAGCATATTCCGACCATGGATTTTAAAGTGTTCGATGAACCGGAACTGGAGACTGCAATCGCACATATTTTAAAAGAATGTAAGGACTGTAAAGAAGACCATACGGAAAACTGTATCATTAACGTCATCCGCAGTTGCTATGAAGTAGGACTGTTCGGCGACATCCACCCTTACGAGGGAAGCGCCCTGCAATATTTAATGTACTTAAAATCCAGTTTCCCGGAAAAATCCGGACATATTGCGGAACTTTACACAAGCCTGAAACAATAGGACTGACCGGATGGAATACCGGATACCCCGCCGTTTCCGTGGGGTATCTGCCTTCACGGCAGTCCGGATTGGAGCCATATGACACCAAAACCGTCAAAAGCCAAACAAATAGCCGCCTGGATTTGTATCCTCGTCCTTTTATCCTTATATATTGCCACTTTCGTCGTAGCCCTTTTGGATTTTCCCGGCTCCGATGCACTGTTTGCCGCCTGTCTCGCCGCAACGGTCGGGCTTCCCATCCTGCTTTGGATTTATATTTGGTTATACGGAAAGGTAAAAGAAAGACATACCATGGCATCCATGGATCTTTTCCAAACGGATAAAAATAAGCATGCGGAAGATCATAAACCGTAATTTTTTTTTCGCTTTCCGCTTTTGCTTTCATTTCCATTTCCATTTTTTTACGCTTCCACGCCCAATTTCCGCAGTTCCTCTACCGCAGCTTCCTTCCCCGTAAAAAGGACAGTATGGATTCCAAACTTTGCCGCTGCGGCAAGGTTTTCCTCCAAATCATCCAAAAAAACACATTCTTCCGGCACAAGTCCATACCGTTCCAAAAGCCGTTGATAGATTTCCGGCTCCGGTTTCACCGTCTTTTCCTGATAGGACAAAATCCCGCCGTCCACGTCATCCAAAAAATCCAGCACATCCTTACAATCATGGTGTGCGCGGTGGGCAAAGTTGGACAATACAAGCACCTGATACCCCTTCTGCTTTAATTCCCGAATCCACGGCACGGCATATTCATATCTTACCAGCATCCCGTTAATGTTTTCCAAAGACTCCCTCAGTTCCTTCTCTATTCCGGGATCGTTGCGTATGAACGCATCCATGACTTCCTCATCCGTCAGAACGCCCCTGTCATATTCCGACCATGCGCCGCTTTGCACCGTCGCTTTGGCGATACGGGAAAGCACCTCTTTGGAATAACCGAATTTGCGGAAATAAGCCTCCCATTCAAATCCGGCAAGCACATTGCCGATATCAAAAATAACCGTTTTTATCACTTCCATCACCCTTTCCTTTTCCGTCCTCCGGAGGAATCAGCTCTAACAGTTTCCTCGCAGCCGCCGATAGCGGATTCCTGCTGTCCGTCACCACACAGAAATCCCGCTTCGGAATGATTTTATTAAACCGCAGTTCAAACAATTTTCCGGATTCCAGGTATTCCATGGCGAACTCCTTCATTACACAGCCTACCCCTAAATTACGGAGGGTAAACTGCACGATCATGTCGCTGGTTGCAAGTTCAAACTCCGGCCGCATCACGACGCCGTTTTTTCCCAAAAAGTCATCCATATAACGTCTTGTACTCGTATTTTTCTCAAGGGAGATTAAAGGCAGATTTTCCAATTCCTGCAAATCCAGCATTTTATTTTTATAGGGAATAAATTTTAACCCTGCCACAAACACATCCTCAATTTCC
This sequence comes from uncultured Lachnospiraceae bacterium, assembly GCA_947653315.1. Classification (GTDB taxonomy): domain Bacteria; phylum Bacillota; class Clostridia; order Lachnospirales; family Lachnospiraceae; genus Kineothrix. The sequence goes on along the minus strand of CANTGP010000302.1, from coordinate 1,969 downwards.
CTCACCTTCCGTGCACGGATTCCTGCCGTTTCCCCCAAAGGCGTACTCACCACACCGAAATCAATCTTTCCTTCCTGCAAATAACACAACGTCTCCGGTGTGGGGGCATTGGACACCACCACCCGTATATTCGGGTATTTTTCATGGAACTGCTCCAAATAAGGCAGCAGATAAAACCGCAGCGTCATATCGCTGGCGCCGATGTGCAGTTCCCCCAGTTCCAGGTTCATCATCTGCGCCAGCTTCTTTTCCCCCGTCTCCATTTGGACGTAACCTTTGGACACATAGGAAAACAAAAGCTCCCCTTCCGGGGTCAGCTTCACGCCTTTGGAGGTGCGCACGAACAATTTCGCACCCACCTCCCGCTCCAACTGCCGCACGGACTGGCTCACCGCAGGCTGGGATATGGACAGCCGGACCGCCGCCAAAGTCAGGCTTTTACATTCCGCCACATGGTAAAAAACCTTGTAATACTCTAAATTGCTGATCATGGATGCTTTCGGCCCCTCCTTCCCCGGCGGAAACGGCTTTCCTGAATCCGTTTATCTGATCCGCTTATTTCTTCAGGGGACTCTCGCGGTAAATAATGTCACTCCTGGAAGGTCCGTTGCTGATCATCGTAACCGGATAGCCGATCTGTTCCTCTATGAATTCCACATATTTCCGGCAGTTTTCCGGCAGGTCTTCATATTTCCTGATTCCGCGGATTTCGCTTTTCCATCCGGGAAGGGTCTTTAACACGGGCTTAGCCTTTTCCAGTTTCGCCGTCACCGGGAAATCCGTAGTCACTTCCCCGTCTATTTCATAGCCCACGCACACCGGAATTTCATCCAAATAGCCGAGCACGTCCAATACCGTAAACGCCACGTCCGTAGTTCCCTGCAGTCTGCATCCGTATTTGGAAGCCACACAGTCAAACCATCCCATACGGCGCGGACGTCCTGTAGTCGCCCCGTACTCGCCGCCGTCTCCGCCCCTGCGCCTGAGTTCATCCGCTTCCCCGCCGAAGATTTCCGATACGAACGCACCTGCCCCCACGGCGGAGGAATAAGCCTTGCATACGGTATAGATTTCCTTTATTTCATACGGGGGAAGTCCTGCGCCGATGGCGCCGTATGCCGCCAACGTGGAAGAAGACGTAACCATGGGATAAATCCCGTGATCCGGGTCTTTTAAAGTACCAAGCTGTCCTTCCAGCAAAATTGTCTTATTCTCCCTGATTGCACGGTCCAGGTAAGCGGACACATCGCACACATAGGGAGCCACCATCTCCCGATACCCGCGCAGCGTTTCCAGCAGAACGCCGCAGTCAATCAGCGGTTTGTGGTACAGATGCTCCAAAAGCACGTTCTTCGCTTCCACTACCCTTTCCACCTTTTCTTTTAACAGTTCCTCATCAAATAACTCGCTGACCTGAAAACCTGTTTTTGCATATTTATCCGAATAAAAAGGAGCAATGCCCGATTTTGTGGAACCGAAGGATTTCCCTCCCAGCCGTTCTTCCTCATACTGGTCGAACAGGATATGGTAAGGCATCACGATTTGCGCCCGGTCCGAAACAAGCAGTTTCGGCATCGGCACATTCCTGTCCGTAATGGACTTGATTTCATCAAAAAGCACCGGAATATTAAGCGCCACCCCGTTACCGATAATGCTGGTAGTATGCCCGTAAAATACCCCTGACGGCAATGTATGCAGCGCAAACTTCCCGTAATCATTTACGATGGTATGTCCTGCATTGGCGCCGCCCTGAAAACGGACGATAATATCCGCCTTCTCGGCGAGCATATCCGTAATCTTTCCTTTGCCTTCATCGCCCCAATTCGCTCCAACTACCGCTTTTACCATAATTTCATTCCTCCTGCAATACCTGTTATAGTTTCCCCTGCCCGCGTACAATCGAGCAGGGAAGATATCTTCCCTACTCGCCGCGCGCCCCGTGCGCCGCTTTAGCGGCATCTTCCTCTGC
>CANTGP010000301.1 GCA_947653315.1 uncultured Lachnospiraceae bacterium | reverse complement strand
AATAAAATAAGAGAAATAAAAAAGCAGGAGAAATTAAAGAAGGATAAAATGGGTGGAATGCCATGAAGGACAGTATGTGGAAGCGGTTTGCCGGTACAATGGCTGTTTTGGGATGTGTGGCAGCGCTGTGTTATGGGGCGGCAGGATGGAGAAATGTGGATTTTACGACAGGAAGGGGGAGCCGGGAAGCGGCGGATGTGCCGTATCATTCCGGTGACGGAAGCGAAGCTCCGGAAACCGGGGAAGATATGCGGAACGTGCCGGAATGGCTGCGGTCCATGGAAAAGAAAACCGTGGAGCCGGGGGAAAATATAGTGATGCTGTGCCTGCCGGAAGGCGGAAAGGAATATGCGGTGACCATGGAAACATGGGGCGGAGATGGGTATGGGGTGCGTTTATGGGACGGTGACCGTATCCTGCAACAGACTACCGGTCTGCTTGCGGAGGACGGTGTGGCGGCGGTTTGGACCGATGACCTGAATTTCGACGGTTTTCCCGATTTGGTTGTAAACGGCACGGAATCCAAAAGCGGCACGGATTGCTGTCGTGTGTATGTATGGGATGCGGAAGCGGGGCAGTTTGGCACAAGCATAGATATCCCCTTCCCGTATAAGAAATACGAAGAAGAAGGGGTGGTGGTTGCGCAAGGACACCGGGGCAGCAGCATATTGGAAATCATGTACGGAACCGGCGGGGACGGAAACCTGTTAAAACTGCGGGAATGGCAAAGGGATTACTGGGACAGGAAACAGTGTATCAGGGAGAACGGGCAGGATATTCTGTTTGAAGGAAGCATGGAATCCGTAAGGGAAGATTGCGGGGAGGAAATTTTTTGGAGCGGTCTTCGGGACGGCGGACAGGAAAAAGAGACTTACTGGACCGTGGATGCCGGGGAATTTAAGGTTTCCCTGCGCGACCTGGTACCGGGGCGTTCGCTGCAGTTGGTGCTTCACGGGGAAGACGGGGAGGAAATCCTGCGCGTATACCGGAAGGATTATGATTATGCCTCCCCTTCGGAATACCGTGCGGTATCTTTTGTCAATCTGCTCGGACATGACGGATTTTTTTTGGAAGTTCGTTATCCGGAGTTGTTTTACAGGCGGTATTATTATGCGGTGGAATACGGAAGGCTGGTATGCCTTGCGGACAGTTTCCGCCCTGCCGGTTTTGCGGAAGAACGTATGGACTACATGGTGGATTTGGACGGCGACGGAGACCGGGAACTGGTCTGTGATGTGATGTATGGCGGCGACGGCGCGGCGAGGACGGAAATATACCATTTTGACGGCAGGCGGGTGGTGTACGGTTCCGGGGATTCCCTGTTGGATGCGAAAGACTGGTATCATTGGGGAACAAACAGCACGGCAGCGGAATACCTGCCGGATCAAAAAGCCGTCCGCATCCATTATACCCGGGAAGAAGACGGGGCCGGGTACCGGGATTATGTCATTGATTTGGAAAAAATGGAGCTGTGGGAGTATACGGGAAAGTATTGAAAAGTAACAGTTTGAAAATGATAAGGAGCGTTGAATCCTTTGCCGGATTATGATATAATTTTTTAATCCAAGACGGGTACGGAAAAACAGGAGGATATGGATTTTCTAAAACCTGCATTGTAGTTGTAAAATCCTATGTTTTCAGGAAATGGTTTTGGTAAGGGGAAAAGTCTAAGGGAAAAAGGTGATGAAAAATGGATAAAAAAATTGTCCGCTTTTTTTGGAGAAGCCTGACCAGCGTGATTGTGATCTGCGTCCTCCTTTTTCTGTTTCTGATTGCATATATGACGCAAAGGACAGAAGACACCATTTACGGTATCAGCAATACTTATATGTCCGCCATTAACGATCAGGTACAGCAGAAATTCAGTTCCATTATTGATTTGCAGTTAAAACAGATTGAGAGTGTAATTGCACGGACCCTGCCGGATAGACGGCTGGACGGGTGGGAAGTGTTTGAATCCCAAATCATGAATTTCCCTTTTATGGCTCTTTATGCCGAGGACGGGGAAATGGAAACGGTTTACGGTGACCGGATTACCATTTTGGAAGACCGGCTTCCCGTAAAGGAGGACGGTAGTATCATTGCCAGGGGATTTGACGGAAACGGGGAGGTCGTCCTTATTTTGGGGATACGGGCCGCTTACCGGATGAAAAGCGGGAAGATGAGTATGGCGGTGGTAGCCGCGGTGCCGATGGAACAGTTGAATGAAGCGCTTTTCCTTTATGAAAACCAGGACGAGATGCTTTCCCATATCATTAACGGCAAAGGGGATTTCGTCATCCGTAACGGGGATGCGTACCGGGATAATTATTTTGACCGTGTGGAAAATAAATTTGAGGAATATGGCGGGAAGACGCCGGAAACCTATAAGGAAGAACTGCAAAAAGCGATTGCGTCAGGGGAAGATTACACCACGGTTTATAAGATGGACGGCAAAGTAATGGCGCTTTATTGTTCCAAGCTGTCAAAGGCTTCGGACTGGTACCTGATTACGGTTATGCCGGAACGGGTGCTGGGCGAAACCATTAAGAAGCTGGACCGGTCGCGGATTCTCGTGGTTACGGCAATCCTTTCGGTGATTTTGGTTCTTATGACATCCATTTTGGTATGGTATTACCGGCTTTCGGAGAAGCAGTTTGAGGAATTGACAAAGGCAAAGCATGAGGCGGATTATGCCAATAATGCCAAAAGCGAATTTCTTTCCAGCATGAGCCATGATATACGGACGCCGATGAATGCCATTATCGGTATGACGGAAATCGCGCTGAGAAACGCCCAGGATGCTTCGCGCATGGCGGAATGTCTCCAAAAAGTAAAGCTGTCCAGTAAGCATTTGCTGGGGTTGATTAATGACGTGCTGGATATGTCCAAGATTGAGAGCGGGAAGATGTCCTTAAACATGAATCCCCTTTCCTTAAAGGATACGATGGACGATATTGTAAATATTATCAAGCCGCAGGTAAAGGCAAAAAAACTTCATTTTGATATCTATATCCAAAACATCACTGCAGAGAGCGTATACTGTGACAGCGTGCGCATAAACCAGGTGTTGTTAAACCTGCTTTCCAATGCGATTAAGTTTACGCCGGAAGAAGGCAGGATTGACATGCATATCAGGCAGGAGTCCTCGCCGCTGGGGGAGGAGTATGTCAGGACCCATTTCTGCGTGGCGGATACGGGTATCGGAATGTCACAGGAGTTCCAAAAAAAGATTTTTGAGACGTTCAGCAGGGAGGAGACGGAACAGGTCCAGCAGATTAACGGAACCGGTCTCGGAATGGCGATTACGAAATGCATCGTGGATTTGATGAAGGGAACGATTGAAGTAGAGAGCGAACTTGGGAAAGGCAGTTCTTTCCATGTGACGCTGGATTTAAAGAAACTGGAAGTGGATTACGGGGAAATGAAACTCCCCGGATGGAAAGCCCTTGTGGTGGATGACAGCGAACAGTTGTGTATGAGCGCGGCGGAGAACTTAAAGGAGCTTGGCGTGCAGGCACAGTGGGCCGTATCCGGAGAACGGGCATTGGAAATGGTGAAGGAATGCCATGCAAAGAATGAGGACTTTGATTTTGTATTGACCGACTGGAAAATGCCGGGGATGGACGGCGTTGCGTTATTGCACGGAATCCGTGGGGCGGTAGGAGGGGAAATACCGGTTTTCCTTGTTTCCGCATATGACTGGCGGGATGTGGAGGACGAAGTGCGGGAAGCCGGATTTGCCGGTTTTATATCTAAGCCGTTATTCCGGTCAACGTTGTACGGGCACCTGAACTCTTATGCGGAAGGGAAACTGGAAGCTGCCTGCCATCAGGAAGAACATAAGGTTGATTTTGAGGGAAAACGGATTTTACTGGCGGAAGATATTGATATTAACTGGGAAATTGCCAGCGAAATACTGGCAGATGCAGGACTGGTACTGGAACGTGCGGTCAACGGCAAGGATTGTATCGAGAAGTTCCAGGCATCGGAAATAGGATATTATGATGCAATTTTAATGGATATCCGTATGCCGGTCATGAACGGCTACGATGCCACAAGGGGAATCCGGGCGTTGGAGCGTGCGGACAGGGATTTGCCGATTATTGCCATGACGGCGGACGCGCTTTCCGATGATGTGCAGGTATGCCTTGACTGCGGAATGAATGCGCATATGGCGAAGCCCATCGATGTGCAGCTTTGTTTGCAGGTGTTGGGGGAATTCCTGCAGTGAGAGGGAAACAGAAGGTGAAAGAGCTAATAGGGCGGTTAAGTCCTCGTTAGCTCTTTCTTTTTATGCACACGCCCGCATATGGAAGTTTGCTGTTTCACAGCATGCGGGCGGC
>CANTGP010000300.1 GCA_947653315.1 uncultured Lachnospiraceae bacterium | reverse complement strand
TCGCACATACATGTGCGAAAACACCTCGAAGCTGGCATGGGTGTGAAAAGTAACGTTAGTTACACTGGATTTGTAATGTTTCTCACAAATTCCTTTACAAAAAAAGATTATTGGTATATTATTATAATGGTGTATCGAATTTGAAAGAAAAATGATTGCCGGATATATTTGTAAATTCTATTGCAGGGGGTCTGTGTGTTATGGGTGCAGAAGAAAAAAGGGGTTCTAGGAGAATGGATTTAGAATCGCATCTGATTATAAAGCGGATTGATAATGGTATGGAGGACTATATTAAGATCGGTACGCAGGATTTATCCAAAACAGGATGCGGTTTTGTCAGCAAGGAAAACTTGGAACTGGATACCATTTATGAATCCCATATAACGATATGGACAAAAGAAGTCATCCATGTGCTGTTAAAGATTGTCCGGAAAGTACAGCAGGAAGACGGGTTCCTGTACGGAGCCATTTTTATGGGTCTGTCCGAGGTGGATGCATTCCGTATTGAAGTATACGACATGCTGGACCAGGAAAATAACAAACAATAAACGGGAGCCGTGTTTGGCGGGCGGGAAACGGAACGCCGGATGGCAGCGGTACATAAAGAAAGACCTGCGGTAAAGATGAAGGCAGGTCTTTTTGTCGTGTCCGTATGCATATATTCCGCAGGCAAACATATTTGGGACGTGTTTCAAACGCGTCCCAGGCATTGCGGGTTAAATATCCCCGCATAACTGCCTGAAATCACGGTAAAATTCAGGATAGCTGATGGAGACGCATTCGCTGTCCGCAATATCCGTTTCCCCCTCCGCCATCAGGGAGGCTACGGCAAAGCTCATGGCAATCCGGTGGTCCCCGTGGGCATGGATGACTGCGCCGTGCAGGGGTTTATCTTCCGGTGGATTTCCGTGGATGACCATGCCGTCTTCCGTGGCGGTGATGTCACAGCCCATGGCGGAAAGGTTTTCCACCATGACATCGATGCGGTTGGATTCCTTTACTTTCAGTTCCGCAGCATCCTTAATAACCGTGGTGCCGTCCGCCATTGCCGCCATGACGGCGATGACGGGAAGTTCGTCAATCAGGGTGGGAATGATATCCCCTCCGATTACGGTTCCATGGAGGGGGCTGTGGGTGACATGGAGGTCTGCGGTCGGCTCACCTTCCCGGTTTTCATTTAAAAGGGTAACCTGTCCGCCCATGTCCTTTATGACATCCAGGATACCGGCCCTGGTGGGGTTGATGCCCACATTGCGGATGAGGACGTCGGCGTGGGGAACAAGCAGCCCTGCGGCGAGGAAATATGCCGCGGAGGAAATATCCCCCGGAACACGGATGTCCTGTCCGGTCAGCAGGGGACGGGGGAAAACCGTGGCGGTGGTGCCTTCCGTGCGTACATCTGCGCCGAAAGTGCGCAGCATCAGCTCGGTGTGATTGCGGCTTAAGGCAAGTTCCGTAACCGAGGTAGGGGAATCCGCATACAGTCCGGCAAGAAGGATGGCGGATTTTACCTGGGCGGAAATGACTTCCGGGCTGTAACGGATGCCTTTTAAGGGACCGCCGGTGATTTTTAACGGAGCACAGCCGTTGCCGCTTAGGCTTTCGATGCGTGCGCCCATCAGGGAGAGCGGTTCCATGATCCGTTTCATGGGGCGTTTCTGGATGGAGGCATCGCCCGTGAGCGTGGTTTCAAAAGACTGTCCGGCGAGGATGCCGGAAATTAAACGGGTAGTGGTGCCGCTGTTGCCCGCATCGAGGATGCCGGAAGGGGCGGAAAGCCCGCAAAGCCCTTTGCCATGAACGGTGATTTGTTCCGGTCCGTTATCGATTTCGATGCCGAGGCGGCGGAAACAGCCGATGGTGGACAGGCAGTCCGCGCCCTGCAGGAAATTGGTGACCCGTGTTTTCCCTTGGGAGATTGCGCCGAACATAACGGCGCGGTGGGAAATGGATTTATCGCCGGGGACGGTGATTTCCCCTTTCAGGTTTTTTGTTTTATGGAATCTCATGGAATGCGTCCTCCCTGTGTATGTGGTAGTGCCGCCATGCCTGCAGGCGGTGGCGGAGGTGTCCGTATCATTTTTTTTCGTAAATGGCATAGCCGTGTTCACTTAAGAGTCCTGCCGCGCATACGGCATCGTTCTCCCCGTAAAACTCCATGCGCAGCGCGCCTTCCGCCCGTTCCCTGTTATGGACGATGCCGATGTTTTTAATGCCGATCCTGTTTTGGGCAAGGAGGGCGGCAACGGAAGCCAAAGCTCCCGTTTCGTCCGCAATATCGGCAGTGAGGGAGTAGGATTTCTTAATGGGACCGCTGGATGCCTCCGCAAAGGAATCGCGGTAGGTCTGTGCCCCTTGGAAGAAGCCGTAAAGGGCATCGGCGTCTTTCCGCTCCAGTTCCCCGCGCAAAAGGGTAAGGGAGCGGATGTAATCATCCAACAGCCGGAGGATATTGTCCGCATTGGTCAGACAGATCTGCTGCCACATGCCGGGGGAGGAGGAGGCAATCCGCGTAATGTCCTTAAAGCCGCCGGCGGCAATTGTTTTCATGATGCCGTCACCGGAATCGCTGTCCTTTACCAAATGGACAAGGGAGGCGGCGATGACATGGGGCAGGTGGCTGACGGCGGCGGTGACATAATCGTGTTCCCCGGCGCTTAATACAAGGGGAATGGCGCCCATGGCCGTGACCAGTTCCCGGTAGGATTCCAGCTTTTTTGCAGGTACCTCCGCCGTCGGGGTGAGGATGTAATAGGCGTTTTCCAAAAGGCGCGCTTTGGAGTTGGCATAACCGAACCGTTCGCTGCCCGCCATGGGATGTCCGCCGATAAACTGTCCGGAAAGTCCCAGTGCGCGGATGCGGTCATGGATGCCGCCTTTTACGCTGCCCACGTCGGTCAGGAGACAGGAGGGGGACAGGTATTTTTTCAGGACGGTAAGGTTTTGGTCGTTGCCGGAAACCGGGGCGCAGAGGAAAATGAAATCGCATTCCCCGAACGGTGCGCCGATGGTATCCGTAACCGTGTCCGCAATGCCTTCTTCCCGTGCCAGCGCCAGGGTTTCTTTGTCCGTGTCGTAGGCGGTCAGCCGGATATCCGGCAGGGCGGCTTTTAACGCTTTGGCGATGGAGCCGCCAATTAACCCCAAACCGATAAAGCCCACTTTTGGCGGCAGGGAAGACGTTTTCCCTGCCTGATTGGATTCAGTAGGTAATGTGGCCATAATTTCCTCCGTATTGTTCCAAAGACCGTCAGTCAACGGTAAATTCCCGTCCGAACAGATCGCACAGCGGTTTCAGTTCATGGGTCAGGCGGTCGAATTTTTCAAAAGTCAGCGATTGGGGACCATCCGAAAGGGCGCAGGCGGGATTGTTGTGCACTTCAATCATTAAGCCGTCCGCGCCGCAGGCAACGGCGGCTTTTGCCATCGGCGGAACATATTTATAGGCGCCGGTGGAATGGGAAGGGTCCGCAATGACCGGCAGGTGCGTCCGCTCGCGCAGGACCGGGATGGCGCTTAAATCCAGCGTGTTCCTGGTGGCGGTTTCATAGGTACGGATGCCCCGTTCGCATAATACCACGTTGGGGTTTCCTTCCGCAATAATATATTCCGCCGCATTGAGCCATTCGTCGATGGTGGCGCACAGTCCCCGTTTTAACAGGACCGGGAGACCGGAGCGTCCGGCTTCTTTTAACAGGATGAAATTCTGCATGTTGCGTGCGCCGATCTGGATCATGTCCACGTATTTTACGGCGGCTTCTATGGCTTCCTGGCTGACCACTTCGCATATGGTGGCAAGCCCGTATTCCTTACCGGCTTCCTGCATATAGCGTAATCCCTCCGTTTCCAATCCCTGGAAGGAGTAGGGGGAGGTGCGCGGTTTGTAAGCGCCGCCTCTTAAGATGGTGGCGCCGGATTTTTTTACGGCGCGGGCAATATCCATAAGCTGATCTTCCGTTTCCACCGCGCAGGGACCCGCCATGATGGTTAAGTTGTCCGGGCCGATATGGGTGGCGCCTGCCTGCACGGTAGTCGGTTCGGGGTGGAACTTTTTATTGGCGAGCTTGTAGCTTTCCGTGACGGGGACGATGCGGTCCACGTCCTTAAAGCTGACCAGGTTTTCCGTGGGAAGTTTGGTTTTGTCGCCGACGACACCGATGATGGTGACTTCTTCCCCTTTGGAGAGGTGGGTCTGCAGCCCGTGTTTTTCAATATAAGACAGCACCGAATCCACGCTTTGCGGCGCCGCGTTTGGTTTCATTATGACAATCATGATTTGTACCTCGTTTCCGTGTTTTCACTTTGTGTTTGTGCCATGCACAGTCACAGTATAACGCTTCAAC
>CANTGP010000299.1 GCA_947653315.1 uncultured Lachnospiraceae bacterium | reverse complement strand
CATGTGAGAGGAATTCATAAAGACATCCCGTTTTTATTTGAAAAGGATAAACAACTGATTCAGGTAGCAAACAAATATCATTTGGAATATGTGGGACTTTCGTTTGTAAGGTCTGCGGAAAATGTAAAGCAAGCAAAGTCCCTTTTGGCGGACAGTATTAAAGTGATTTCAAAAATTGAGACTTTGGACGCGGTAAATGAAATTAATAATATTCTGCCGCAGGTAGAGTATATCCTTGTGGACAGAGGAGACCTGTCTACGGATATCGGTATCATAAATATTCCGAGGTATCAGAAATATATTATTGAAAAGGCTCAGTATTATGATGTGAAAGTATTCTTGGCAACACAGGTTTTGAAAAATATGGAAGTAAAGCCGATTCCAACGATAGGGGAGATAGAGGCTTTATATGAAATATATAAATCGGGTGTGTATGGTGTACAGATGTCGGAGGAAACGGCAGTGGGAAAATATGTAAAGGAGACATTGGCGGTTTTGGATGATATGTTTGAAAATGTGAAAAAAGAAGTAATTGTATAAAAGGACAAGGGGAAGATACTGTTTGCATAAAAAATAAGATAAGCATGCTGTAAGAAAACGGTGGATAAATTTTGGAAAGTATTTGTGTGTTGGAATTTTGCCGGATATGAGAAACATATTTTGAAAGTTACGGTTTGGCTGGGAGGACAAAGGATTGGATATTGTCTGTGCATCATCAGGAATGATTAATTTGGAACATCCGGAGAAGGGAATTACCGGTATGAAAGATGCCGGATTTAAAAACATTTTGCTTGACATGGCATTGTGTTGTCCGGCAGATGAGTTGAAAGTTGTGGGAAGGGAGCAGAGAGCGTGGATGTCTGAAGCCGGGCGGAAAAATAAGGTTAGCATTTCGGAACATCCGGAAGAAATGCACAAATGCTGGAAATTGCTGACGGAGCAATGTAAAAAAGAAGATATGGGTTTGCCGGCAGCAAGGGCACCATATTTATGTTTTGGTACAAAGCGGGAAGATTTAAGGGGATTAGTGCAGCGGCTTGCTAAAGAAAGCATCAAAACCTGCGGACAGGCAGGTTGCCGTTACCTGATTATCCGTCCGCTGTCGGCAGGGATAGAACATGGAGAGGAATGGAGTGTAAACAGGCAGTATTACCTCCGGCTGGCAGAACATGCCAAAGAGCAGGATGTCATGATTTTATTGGTAAACCAATGCCGTGACATCAACGGACACTTGGTACGCGGAATCTGCTCGGAAGCGGACGAAGCTGCAGCGTGGGTGGACGGGCTAAACAGGGAATGCGGGGAGGAACGTTTCGGATTCTGCATGGATACCGGTATATGCAGCATTTGCAGGCAGGATGTGCAGGCGTTTGCCATGGTTATGGGGAGCCGGATTAAGGCGGTCATCCTGCGTGACTGTGACGGTGTGCAGGAAGCCTCCATGCTTCCCTTTACCGGAGTTGGCAGGGGCAGCAGTGTGACGGACTGGCTGGGGATTATCCGGGGGTTGAGGGAGATTTGTTTTGACGGTCTGCTCATCATGGACTTTAGCGCGACGGCAGGGGCATTTTCCGGTCTGCTGCGTCCGCAGCTTTTACGCTTTGCCAAAGCCACGGCGGAATATTTGAAGTGGCAGATCGGCATGAAAAACGTGATGAAAAAATATAACAGCCGTGTCCTTTTCGGTGCGGGAAACATGTGCAGGAATTATATGAAATGCTATGGGGAGGAATTCCCGCCGCTTTTTACCTGCGACAATAACAGGGAACGGTGGGGCACGAAGTTTGAAGGGCTTTTAATCAGACCGCCGGAGGCGCTTAAGGAGCTTCCGGCTGATTGTGCGGTCTTTATTTGTAACATATATTACGGGGAAATAAAACAGCAGTTGCGGGAAATGGGACTTCCCAATCCCATTGAATATTTTAACGATGAGTACATGCCGTCTTATTATCAGGACCGGTTGGAATATTGGAAAGGGGAATAAGGCAGAATATGCGCTTGGGATTTGCTTTGGGGAAGTGCAAAAACAATGCAGGAAGGAAAAAACATGAAAGTAAAAGTGAATATTTTAGGTTCCTGTGTCTCAAGGGTTTCCATGCTGAACGGAAACCAGTCGGGGCATCATATAGCGGATGAAAACATGGAGATGGGATATTTTTTGGACAAGCAGAATATCGTATGCGCCATGACGCCGGTACCGTTTACGGTTGAAGAAATAGAATCCGTAAAGGCGGAAGAATTATGGGATAAAAGCAGGGCGCGCACGGTAAGGCAGGGGATTGGGAAAGAAACGGTTTCCCTGTTAATGGATTCGGACGCAGACTGGCTGGTGTTTGATTTGGACGATATGCAGAGTGATTTCGCCATTTATAAAGAGTGCATGATTTCCACATGTGCCCATGAATTTTTTAATACGGCGCTTGCCAGGAAATACCGGAATGAGATACAGGTTTCCAATTTCATGAAGCTGCCCAAATGGGTATGGTACGGATATGTGGATTTGTTTTTTGAAAAAATCATGCAGAAATATGATGCTGACCATATCATTATGAACCGTTTCCGGTCATGCACCTATTATCTTGCCAAGGACGGGAGGATAAAATTGGTTCCCGACCGGTTTAAGCAGCCTTACCAGGCAAACGATGCGTATAATTCCTGTTTGGCGGAGCTGGAGGATTACATTATCGGAAAGTACCATCCGTATGTCATCGATTTGAGTAAATATTTTATGGGCGACGAGAATGACTGGAGCAACCTGCAGGGCGCCCATTTTGAAAAAGAATTTTACAGGGAAACTTTTGCACAGATACGCAGAATCATTCACGGGGAAACAAATCAGAAATATTTTTCGGAACCGGATTTCTTTCAGGAGCACCGGCCCGGCTTTGGGGAGGACATGAAGCGGAAATTTCATGTGGAACAGGGTTTGGAGCTGTTGGAAAAGCTGTTGGATGGGGAGGATGTTTTGTGGCTTAATATTTTGGATAAATTAAACAGTTATGCGCCGGATGACCGGAGGGTACGGCAGTATATGCAGTATTTGGCGGACGCGGTGGGAAACTGAGGCTTCGGCGCCTTATCACCCTCATCGTACCAAAACCGTACCAACGGGCACTGACTTAACACAAACATTGTAAAGACACATGGAACAATAAAATGTAAACTATGTGTCTTTTTTTGCGTCTAAAAATCCGCCGTGAAATCATTCACATGGTCTTCCATATAACTATCATAACGATGTCATAGAAACAGGAGCGGTAAAATTCCATGCAAATAAGGTATTGACATATTATTTATATAATGATATTATCATAATGTAAATAACAAAAAAGAAATAACAGAGAACGAAAGGAGAAAGGGGTGAAAATGTGGACGCAGTGAAAATATTATCGGTGACAAAATGCGGTGACTTATTTCCGTATGGGGAGGAAAACGTAAAGCTGAAGTATAAGGAACTGGTGAGAGAGTGGCATCCTGACACGAACCGCTATCCCGAAGCGTCAAATGTATTTTCCAAAATTAATGAATTGTATCATCAGGCGTTAGAGTTGCTGAAAAACGGACAATGGGAAAAGACGGGTTATATCCTGATGAGCACGGATAGCGGGAAAAAAATTGCAGTGAATTACGACACCTGTTTTGATTTTGAACTCGGAACCTGCTATGTGACAAAATCAAAAATTGTTTACATACTCGAAAAGGACAAGGAAAAGTATTATCACAACGCAATCAAAAAAATCACCGGTCTGAAATACAAAGATAAAAGAATGGAAAAGGAATTGAGCAGATTTTTACCGGAAATATACCAGACTTTCCGGACCAAAAACGGAAAATATGCAATCGTCCTTGATAAAACGGATGACGTATACCCGCTAAAAAATGTATTTGAATATTTCGGTAAACAAATCGACGGGAAACACGTTGCATGGATGATCAGCAGGCTGTGTAGTCTGACCTGCTATCTGGAATACAGCGGCCTGGTTCACAACGGCATCCACATGGACAATTGTTTTGTATCCCCCGAAGACCATTCCGTTCTGCTCACCGGCGGGTGGTGGTATGCCACGGAAGCGGGGGAAAAAATGATAGGCACGGCAAAGGATATTTTTGCAATCATGTCCGTATCGGCAAAAGAGTCGAAAAGGTCGTCAGCAGTAACGGATTTGGAGTCGGTAAAGCTCCTTGGCAGACAGCTTTTGGGAGAAAGCAATTGCTGGAAATTATCTTTAAACCGTTCCGTGCCAAAACCCTTTATCGGTTTTTTGACAGGAGGTTCCGGCAGGAGCGCGTATGACGAATTTGTAAAATGGGACAGAGCTTTGGATAGCAAGAAAGCGGAGCGGGGAATTTCTCTACTTTGCGGGAAAGAGGTTT
>CANTGP010000298.1 GCA_947653315.1 uncultured Lachnospiraceae bacterium | reverse complement strand
AATTCGTGATGGAAAGCCCTTATAACGTGGGTGTGGACTGTGCGATTCTGATGAATCCCCAAACATGGGTGGCATCCGGGCATCTCGGCAGTTTTTCCGACCCGCTGATGGACTGTAAGGAATGCCATGAGCGTTTCCGCGCGGATCAGATGATTGAAAAATATGCGGAGGAAAAGGGAATGACGCTGGACGGCTCCGTGGACGGCTGGAGCCAGGAGCAGATGAAGGCTTTTATCGAGGAACACCAGGTTCCCTGTCCTACCTGCGGCAAACATAATTTTACCGATATCCGTCAGTTTAACCTGATGTTCAAGACATTCCAGGGCGTGACGGAGGATGCCAAGAATACGGTGTACTTAAGACCGGAGACCGCACAGGGTATTTTCGTGAATTTCAAGAATGTTCAGAGGACATCGAGGAAAAAGATTCCCTTCGGCATCTGCCAGGTGGGAAAATCTTTCCGTAACGAGATTACGCCGGGGAACTTTATCTTCCGCGTCCGTGAGTTTGAGCAGATGGAAATGGAATTTTTCTGCGAACCGGATACGGATTTGGAATGGTTTGCCTACTGGAAAAAATACTGCATTGATTTCTTAAAGAGCCTTGGCATGAAAGAGGAGGAAATGCGGGTGCGCGACCATGAGCCGGAGGAGTTGTCCTTCTATTCCAAGGCGACCACGGATATTGAATTCCTGTTCCCCTTCGGCTGGGGGGAACTGTGGGGTATTGCGGACAGGACGGATTACGACCTGACCCAGCACCAGAACGTTTCCAAACAGGATATGAGCTATTTTGACGACGAGAAGCAGAGGAAATACATTCCTTATGTCATTGAGCCTTCGTTAGGCGTGGAAAGGCTGTTTTTGGCGGTGCTTTGCGGCGCCTATGACGAGGAGGAAATCGGCGAAGGGGATATGCGTACCGTGCTTCATTTCCATCCGGCACTGGCGCCGGTGAAAATCGGTGTGCTTCCGCTTTCCAAGAAATTAAATGAGGGCGCGGAGAAAATATTCGCAAGCCTTTCCAAAAAATATAACTGTGAGTTCGACGACAGGGGAAACATTGGCAAGAGATACCGCAGGCAGGACGAAATCGGTACGCCTTTCTGCGTGACTTATGATTTTGATTCCGAGACGGATGGCTGCGTGACCGTGCGGTTCCGTGATTCCATGGAACAGGAGAGGGTCGCCATCGACGGTTTGGACGCATATTTTGCGGATAAATTCAGTTTTTAAGGGGAAAATCACGGGATGGAAGCCCGTTTATGGACAGAAGGACGATAGGAAGGATTCGTGATCAGGATGAAACAGTATGGAGTAAACGAATTAAGGAAAATGTTTTTGGAGTTTTTTGAAAGCAAGGGTCATTTGGCAATGAAAAGTTTTTCGCTGGTGCCCCATAACGACAACAGTCTGCTTTTGATTAATTCCGGTATGGCGCCGTTAAAGCCGTATTTTACCGGACAGGAAATCCCGCCGAGGAAACGGGTGACGACCTGCCAGAAATGCATCCGTACCGGCGACATTGAAAATATCGGAAAGACAGCCCGCCACGGTACCTTTTTTGAAATGCTGGGGAATTTTTCCTTTGGCGATTATTTTAAGCATGAGGCAATCGGCTGGAGCTGGGAGTTTTTGACCGAAGTGGTGGGGCTTGACCCCGAAAGGCTGTATCCTTCGGTATATGAGGAGGATGACGAGGCGTTTGACATTTGGAACAAGGAAATCGGCATTGCGCCGGAAAGGATTTTCCGCTTCGGAAAAGAAGATAATTTTTGGGAGCACGGTTCCGGTCCCTGCGGTCCCTGCTCGGAAATCTATTATGACCGGGGGGAGAAATACGGCTGCGGCAAACCGGGCTGTACGGTAGGCTGTGACTGTGACCGCTATATCGAGGTGTGGAACAACGTGTTCACCCAGTTTGACAACGACGGAAAGGGCAATTATTCCGAGCTGGAGCAGAAGAACATCGATACCGGCATGGGTTTGGAGCGGTTGGCGACGGTGGTGCAGGATGTGGATTCCATTTTTGACATAGACACCATACAGGCGCTTCGCAGCCGTGTCTGCGGACTTGCCGGAAAAGAATACAAGCAGAAATACGAATGGGACGTTTCCATCCGCATCGTGACGGATCATATCCGGTCCGCCACGTTCATGATTTCCGACGGTATCATGCCTTCCAACGAAGGGCGCGGCTATGTGCTGCGGCGGATTATCCGCCGGGCGGCAAGGCACGGAAGGCTGCTCGGCATCGAGGGGCAGTTCCTTGCAAACCTGAGTAATACGGTGATTGAGGGCAGTAAGGACGGTTATCCGGAGCTGGAGGAAAAGAAAGACTTTATTTTCAATGTACTGACACAGGAGGAGAGCAAGTTTAACCGTACCATCGACCAGGGGCTTGCCATTTTGGCGGAGATGGAAGCGTCCATGGAAAAGGAAGGAAAGAAGGAACTTGCCGGTGCGGATGTCTTTAAACTGTATGATACTTACGGTTTTCCCATTGATTTGACCATGGAAATTTTAGGGGAAAAAGGTTTTTCGGTGGATGGGGAAGGCTTTGCCAAAGCCATGGAGGAGCAGAAAGTAAAAGCGCGTTCCGCCCGTAAAACCACCAACTATATGGGTGCGGACGTAACGGTTTACGAATCCATCGACCCAAGCATTACCACCGAATTTGTGGGTTATGACCGTTTGGAGCATACTTCCAAAATCACGGTGCTGACCACGGAAACGGAATTGGCAGAAGCGCTGACCGACGGGGAGGCGGGAACCGTAATCGTGGAGGAAACGCCTTTCTATGCCACCATGGGCGGCCAGTGCGGCGACCACGGCGTGATTACCACCGCGGACGGCATTTTTGAGGTCGTGGATACCGTGAAACTCCTTGGCGGCAAGGTTGGGCATATCGGCAAAGTGACGAAAGGAATGTTTAAGAAAGGGGATACCGTGACGCTTTCGGTGGATGCCGGGAGACGGAGCGATACATGTAAGAACCACAGCGCCACCCATTTGCTGCAGAAAGCCCTGCGGACGGTGCTGGGTACCCATGTGGAGCAGGCAGGCTCCTATGTGGACGGCGAAAGGCTGCGGTTTGACTTCAGCCATTTTTCCGCAATGACAAAGGAAGAAATTGCGAGGGTGGAGGAAATCGTCAGGGAGCAGATTGCCCGTTCCCTGCCCGTGGAAACGAATATTATGTCCATTGAGGAAGCGAAGAAAAGCGGCGCCATGGCATTGTTCGGTGAGAAGTACGGGGAAACGGTGCGCGTGGTGAAAATGGGTGATTTTTCCACCGAGCTTTGCGGCGGTACCCATGTGGCGGATACGGGGGTGATTTCCGCCTTTAAGATTCTGTCCGAAAGCGGTGTGGCGGCAGGAGTCAGGAGGATAGAAGCCCTGACCGGAAACGGTGTGTTCCGCTATTATGAAGAACTGGAACAGACCTTGGAGGAAGCGGCAAAAACGGTGAAGGCGACTCCCGCCGGACTGGTGGAGCGGTTGGAACACCTGATGGCGGAAATCAAGGCGTTACAGGGTGAGAACGAATCCCTAAAGAGCAGGGCTGCGAAAGAAGCCCTGGGGGATGTCATGGACCAGGTAAAAGACGTAAAAGGCGTGAAACTGCTGGCGGTAAAAGTGTCCGGCGTGGATATGAACGGACTGCGTGATTTGGGCGACCAGTTAAAGGCGAAATTGGGCGAGGGCGTAATTGTCCTGGTATCCGATACGGACGGAAGGGTGAACCTGGTATCCATGGCAACGCAGGCAGCCATGGCAAAAGGCGCCCATGCGGGCAACCTGTTAAAAGGCATCGCATCCTTTGTAGGAGGAGGCGGCGGCGGGCGTCCCAACATGGCGCAGGCAGGAGGAAAGAATCCGGCAGGCATGGATGCGGCCATCGCGGAGGCGGAAAAGGTGCTGGAAGGACAGCTTTCCTAACGAAAATGAAAAATTTATGAAAAAAGTAATAAAAATGGGTTGACTGTGCATAAAAATGTGTTATAATAATTAAAGTGCATGATGGTTCGTGAGTGCTTTTTATGTACAAAAATAGAATAAACCCAATCAGTCGAGTTGCTTGGAGGGACTGAAGGGAGGTCAGGTGCAGGATGTCAAATGTTATCGTAAAAGAGAACGAAACTTTGGATAGTGCTTTGCGTCGCTTTAAACGAAGCTGTGCAAAAGCTGGTATTCAGCAGGAGATTCGTAAAAGAGAACATTACGAAAAACCCAGCGTAAAGCGCAAAAAGAAATCCGAAGCAGCAAGAAAACGTAAATATAATTAATTGTATGAATGACAAGTCCCTGATGAAACGTCAGGGATTTTGTTTTATGCACAGCCCCGTGCAGAGGAATATGCCGCCAAGGCGGC
>CANTGP010000297.1 GCA_947653315.1 uncultured Lachnospiraceae bacterium | reverse complement strand
ACGGACGGGATGGACAGCGGGAAAAATTTAAGAAAAAATAATACGGACGGAATGGACAGCGGGGAAATAGTAAGAAAAAACAATACGGATCGATAATGGGGAGAACATATGGCAAACTGGGTAATGGAGCAATTGGGAGACGTTGCGGAAAAGAATAGCGGGCGGATCGCGCTGGCGGACGGAAGACAGGCGGTTACCTATGGGGAACTGGTCTGCCGTATTGCGCATTTGGCGGAAAAACTCAAGGGTTTTGGAATCAGGAAAGGGGATGTGTGTGCCGTTTTGTGCGGCAGGAACGTGGATACGGTGGTTTCCGTTTTTGCCATTTGGGCTGTGGGGGGTGTGTACCTGCCCGTGAATCCGGCAGGACCGGATGACCGGAACGACTATTCGGTCAGCAGGGCCGGTGCAAAAGTGGTGATTGATACGGCGGCATGCAGGGATGCCGTGCCCGGATTTTCCCGCAAATATGCTTCCGTTTGGTTAAGACCGGAATACGTGCCGGGGGAGGAGTGTCTGTTGCAGGCCGTGGATACGGAAGACGGGGACGCGGCATATATCCTGTTTACATCCGGTTCCACCGGTGTGCCGAAGGGTGTAAAAATCAGTGTGGGCAATCTTAAGAACCTTTTTTACGGGCTTAGGGAAGGCGTCTTTTCCAGGTTTGGGGAAAATCTGCGCATCGCCCTTGTGGCGCCGTTTTTGTTCGATGCGTCCATCCAGCAGCTTTTGTCTTCCCTGCTGCTTGGCAATGCGCTGTATATTACCGGGGAGGACCAAAGGAGAAATCCGGTGGAATTATGGGAATTTATTATGAAAAACGGTATCCAGGCATTTGACTGTACGCCGACGCATATCAGGATGTTAAACAGCGTCTTGGGGAACCGTTCCGTAAAGCAGCATCCGGTGCAGTGCATTCTTGTGGGGGGAGAGGCGCTCCATGGGGAAACCGTGCAGGCATTTGCCGCCAAGTTTACGGAGACGTGCCCGTATCTTGTCAATGTATATGGGGTGACGGAATGTGCCGTGGATTCGGTATACTATTTTTTCCGGCCGGAGGAAACGGAGGGCAGGCATTTGGTTCCCATCGGTATTCCCATGGCGGGCGTGGAACTGGCGGTTGTGGGGGAAGACGGCAGGAACGTCCCGGACGGCAGTACGGGGGAGTTGTGTATCGGCGGGAAAGGCGTTGGGCTGGGCTATTTGGATAAGGATTTGGATGCCGGAAGGTTTGTAAACCTGGAGGAATATCCGGGAGTACCTTTTTACCGGACGGGCGATATGGCAAAAACGGACGGAAACCGCCAAATCATCTGCCTTGGCAGGAACGACCGTCAGGTAAAGGTCAGGGGAAACCGGATTGAGCTGGATGAAATAGAAGCCTGCATCATGGGCGCCGGTCATTTTCATGTGGGCGGTACGGTTTGCAAGAAGTGCCTATTGGATAGCAACTGTGCCGTCATCCGTCCCGACGGCGTTTGCGAAGTCTGTCATTCCTATGAAAAGAATGCGGATGCGTTCCGGGGTATTTTCGGCAGGCCGGAAGATTTTAAGGCGCTGATGGAGAAAGCGAATGCCGGTAATGAATCGGGGTATGACTGTATGCTGCTTTACAGCGGTGGGAAAGACAGCACCTATGTCCTGATGCGGCTGATGGAGATGGGGTACCGCGTACTGGCATATACGTTTGACAACGGCTATCTTTCCGAACAGGCATTCCGGAATATCGGGAAGATTACGGAAGCGCTCGGAGTGGACAGCGTAATCGAGAAATTCCCGGGAATGGACGGGGTATTTGAGGAAAGCATACGCAGGTATCATACGGTCTGTGACGGATGCTATAAAGTACTTGTGACGCTCAGCACGAAATATGCGGTGAAACACGGGATAAGGGCAATCGTAAACGGGCTGGACAGGGGACAGCTCATGGAAACAAAATTGAAGGGACTGTTGGAGCAGGGGTTGGAAGAACGTGCTGCCCAGTATTTGGCGGAGCGGCGGAAAATCTACCATTACTGGAACGATCATTTTTACTCTCTGGTGGATACGCCGGGGGATCCGGAGGAAATCGATAAAATCAGTTTTTTGGATTTTTATTTTTACGAGGATGCGGACGAGGAAAAAATATTGGCGCATTTGGCGGAAAGCGCGATTTGGGAGCGGAGCCGGGATACGGGGCTTTGTTCCACCAACTGCCGGATTAACGATGTGGGGACCGCGGCATTTTACCGGGCAAACGGTTTTCATAACTATGCCGCGCCTTTGAGCTGGGAAGTGCGGCTGGGGCAGATGGCGAGGGAGGAAGGGCTTGGAAAGCTGTCCATGGAGCGGTTTGATTATAAATATATCGCTAAAAAGCTGAAGGATTTCGGGGCAGATATTAAAACGGAAGTAAAGGACTGCCATGTGGTTTTGGCGGATGAAAAATTGTTTGCCTTCATAAGCCCGGTGGACGGAACCGGTATTTTGGAAATCCAGTCATACCTAAAGAAGAAACTGCCTTCCTATATGATGCCCCACCGTTTTTTGGTTTTGGAGGAATTCCCGCTGACGGAAAGCGGGAAAATCGATTACCGTGCCTTGGAGGCTTTGGCAAAAGAAAGTCTTTCCGGCGATACCGTCCCGAAGGACGGCGACCCGGTAATTGCGGAGATTATGGGAATATGGGAAAAAATATTGGGATATTCCGATTTTGGCGTGGACGACAGCTTTTTTGATGCCGGCGGGGATTCGCTGGATGCGATTATGATGGCGGAGGAGATTAAAAACAGGTTCCACTGTGACATCCCCTTCCATGAAATCCTTGAAAAAATAACGGTATCCGGTATCGCAAATCATATCAGGACAGGAGGATTGCAATGA
This sequence comes from uncultured Lachnospiraceae bacterium, assembly GCA_947653315.1. Classification (GTDB taxonomy): domain Bacteria; phylum Bacillota; class Clostridia; order Lachnospirales; family Lachnospiraceae; genus Kineothrix. The sequence goes on along the minus strand of CANTGP010000297.1, from coordinate 1,513 downwards.
AAAACATTATGTTGGTTACGGGCGCATCCGGTGCGCCGCTTGACGTTATGAGGGCGGAGGCGGCAGTTTCCCTGATTGCCCGGATGGAAGCGCTGGACGGGGATGCGGAAAGAAGTTCCGCCGGGGACGCACAGGTTTTGGAGGCCGTCGCAAAGCTGGAAGGCAGGTTAAGTTATGAAAGACGGCCGGACGGGATAACCGTGCGGTACATTCCTTCTATGGAAGCCAAAAAACAGTTGACGGACGATTCGCTCAACGGGAAATGGGACGGGGGTATCGTGAAAAAGCAGCAGAAGTCCATCCGCATGACACCGGGCGCCCTGTTCCGGTTCCCGCTGGAGAACGGGGAAGGGACGATAGGGGCATTTATTACGGACTGGTCCCCGTTCCCGGCGGCTGCCGCCATTGCGGTACATAAAGACCATCCGGCTGCCGGAGGGGTGAAGCGGGAAGAAGCGGACTATTTTACGGGATCTTTTGTCAGGCATCCGCTGACGGGCGATCTTCTTCCCGTTTTTGTGGCGGACTGGGTGAAGCCGGAGTTTGGGACGGGCGCGGTCATCATAAACCCTGCCCATAACCAGGCGGATCTTGATTTTGCAAGGAAGGTGGGACTTCCGATCCGGTTCGGACTGGTTCCGGGCGAAGTAACGGCGCAGCCTTCCACATGGCCCGATGCGCCGGTGGTGAAGACGGGACATACGACAAAAACGGGACGTTTTGATAACCTGACGCCGGAGGAGGCGGTGAAAGAGTATTTCGAAGAACTGCATGCCGCCGGTCATGCGGACCGGTTTACCGATATCGGCGTCGGTTCTTATCCGATATTGGAAGAAGAAGCAGGAGCAGGTTCCGAAAGGGGCGCTTTGCATCCTTCCGGTCTTCTTAAGGAAATCTGCGGTTTGGATGGGGCGGACGGTACCGTGATTGTTTCACAGGCGGCGGAAGCCGGAAATGCCCTGCTTTTTGCAAGATGTCTGTTTTATGATTTATACGGGAAAGCGTTGGTGCCGGAACAGGTGGTTTTGGTACAGAAGGTGGAAGGGACGAAGCAGTCGGAGGAGGCAGACGGAGCGGATAAGGAAGCATTGTGTCTGGCGGTACTGGTCCAGGCACAGAACGGCCAGCCTGCGGTACTAAAGAAGCAGATTATGGAACAGACGGAGCGTTTCTTAAAAAACCACCGGGAACTGAAAGCCGCTTTTGGTTTGGCGGTTCCGGAAGAAAAGGAAACCGGCGCCGGGGTGTATGCCAAGGTGAAAGAAGCGCTTCGGGGCGCCGATTACCAAAAAGCGTTTACGGGATTATACGCACTGCAGAAAACCCTGCACCAGGGCATAGGGAAAGGCATTCTTCCCCTGCAGGCGGTGAAACGGTATTTTGCGCTGGCATATGTATTACTCGGGGATGAATGTCCGGACGGCATGACGGTTTCCGGTGAATGGAAGGACTTGTAGAGGAAGAAGGATAAGGGGAACACGGGATTATATGCAGAAAAAAGAGGAAAACGCGG
>CANTGP010000296.1 GCA_947653315.1 uncultured Lachnospiraceae bacterium | reverse complement strand
CCACTTTGCGTGATATTTGCGCCAAATTCAGGTTACATAGCCCGCTATGCGCCCTCCATTTGGCAAAGCATAATTGCTTTTAATCTCCCGCAAATTGTAACACAAATTTGTCGGAAAGCAATTTTCAAACACGCTCCAACGCTCATGATATCACATGCAAAATCTCCCGCAGCCCGTAAGCCACCCCGTCCTGCGCATGGTGTCCGGTCACATAGTCCGCCGCTGCCCTGCATTTCCCGGACGCATTCTCCATGGCAATGCCGCAGCCTGCGAATAAAAGCATGTCCACATCATTATCCGCGTCCCCGAATGCCGCCACTTCCTCCCTCTGCAGTCCCAGGCGGTCCATAAAAAATTTTAACCCCGAATGCTTTCCCGCATCCTTATGGGAAATCTCGATGAGCTGCCGGACGGAAGATGTCAGATACACTTCTTCCGTACAGTCCTTTACCGTCTTCCAAACTTCCTCCTTGCGCTCCTCATCCCCCACGATGATATCCATGCTGTCCATTCCGCCCTTATGCACATCGATAAAAGCGCGGATATCCTCCACCAAATGCCTCGTGCTCCTCACATACTCCACCGCGTGTGCCGTCGCACCGAAAGCCTCCGGATTTTCCACATACTCCCTGCCCGCATACGCCACTCCGTCCAAAAAGGCTTCGTAAGTCACTCCCATGGCTTCTTTTCCCGCCACTGCATACATACCGGCAGTGGCATCCATGATTGCCGTCACATCCTTTTCCTTTAACAGATATTTCTGCAGACACTTCCCCGTGGGAACATGGTACATGGCCGCCCCGTTTCCCGTTACCGCATATTCGATTCCGGGCAGGGTAACGATATCTTCCGGCAACGTATCAAAAGCCCTCCCGCTTGCCACGATGACATGTATGCCATTCGCAATCGCCTGCAGGAGAGCCTGACGGTTTCCTTCCGATAAACGCCCCTGCCCATCCAAGGTCGTCCTGTCCAAATCCAACGCTATACACTTAATCTTCATTTCCGTATTTTTCCATAAACTCCATGACTTTATTCCGGTAGATTTCCGGTGCAACCATATTGCTGGTGGCATGGGCCGCCCGCTCCACAATTAACAGCTCCTTCGGCGCCGTACAAGCCTCGTAATTCTGGTAACTCATCTGCGTGGGCACGAACGTGTCCGCCCCTCCATGGATAAACAGCACCGGTATCCGGTTCTCCCTCATGCAGTCAAGGGTACTGCATTCCTTAAACGCAAACCCCGCCTTTTTCCGGCTGATAAAATCGGCCACATGCAGAACCGGTGTTTTCGGCACATGGAAATTCATATCCATAACGCTGGAAAAAATGTCCCACGGGGAAGTAAACGCACAATCCGCAATGATTCCTTTCACCTGCTCCGGCAGCTCCAGCCCCGCCGCCATTAACACGGTAGCCCCGCCCATGGAAATTCCCGACAGGAACACCTTACACCTGCCTTTCATCCGTTTTACGATGTACTCCGTCCACTGCTTTAAATCATAACGCTCCTTCACGCCAAAACAAATATATCTTCCCTCGCTCTCACCGTGGCTCCTTTGGTGGGGAACCAAAAGGTGGTATCCCATTTCATGGTAAAACCGGACCAAACCGGAAAAATCGCCAAATCCGTCGTTGCGGTATCCATGCATCAGGATCAGTACCTTATCGGACTGCTCTTTCGGCGGAAGGTAATAAGCGGCAAGCCGCAGGCCGTCATGGCTTTTCATGACAATGCGTTCCTTCTCCTGTGCCCAAAACCACTGTTTTCCTGTTTCCACCACATCGGTAAAAGAGTCAAAACCAAGCCCCTTAACGCCCTCCTGCGGTTTTGCCCGTTTGGAGAACACTTCGTCCAGCCTGCCCATCAGTTGTTTTACCCATTTCTGCTCCAGCAGGCTGTGGCTGTTATCCCGCAGAATTGCGGTTTCAAACAGCACATTTGCCGCCGCATAAACCGGCAGCGCCAATAACCCCGCGCCGATTCCCGCCGCACCAATCCGTTTCACGTGCGGAGGTCTCGATTTACCAGTACCACCCATATTTATCCTCCCAGCCTTATTCCTGTCTTACCCTTATAAGGACCGGCGCACAATCTTCCACAATTCCCCCTGTGTTTCATATTGGAGGTTCATCCAGTCCACCGCCTGTCCCAGCCCCTCGGCATTCAAGGGGAAGACTGCCCGCTGCTTCTTCTGCTCCGGCGTCTTCCCATAACCGAAAGGCTCCGGCCAAAGAATGACTTCCAGCACGGTTTCTTCCCCTTCCGTCTTCTTTCTTAACATATACCGCATTCCTTCCATGCTGCCCGTGTATTCCTCTTTTTTCACGTAATTCAATACCTGGAAGGTTTCCTTGTCAATCATCTTACTTCTTCATCCCTGCTTCCGCATATACGGTCCGGCAAACCGGTTCCTGCCGCCATGTATCCGTTCTTCCACGGTCTTTTTCCTTTATAACCGGAACAAATCAATGCTCTGCTTTAATTCGTCCGCAATGCTCCTAAGCTGTGCCGCGCTGGTTGAAATATCGTCCACAATCGTGCTGACTTCCGTAACGGATGCGGATGTCTCCTGCGTGGATGCCGCATTTTCCTGTGCAATGGCGCTTAGGTTCTGTACACCGTCCACCACCCTTGCCCTCGCGGTATCCAGTTTCGATGTCCGGTCGGCAATCGCCTTGATGCTGGCAATGGACTGGTCGATGCCCATCTTCACTTCCCCGAACGTTTCTTCCGACTGGTCCACTTTCCTCGTCTGTTGCTTCATAATTTCCGACACTTCATTCATGGTTTCCACGGCTTCCTCGGAATCGCGGATCAGGGAATTGGTAATCGCTTCTATCTGTCTTGCCGATTCGTCCGACTGCTCTGCCAGTTTTTGGATCTGTCCCGCCACTACCGCGAAGCCCCTGCCCTGCTCTCCTGCCCTTGCCGCTTCGATGGAAGCATTCAGGGAAAGAAGGTTCGTTTCCTCCGCAATGGAAGTGATGAGGTTCGTCGCCTCCCGGATTTTTAACGCCGATTCATTGGTCGTATTGGTCTGCCGGGAAATAACCTCCATCGCATTCATCACCCTGTCGTTGATTTCACCCAGCTCTTTCAAAATCGTGGTTGCCGAATCGCTGGCATCCTTAATCGAATTGGAATTATCGGACAGGCTTACCACTTCATCGTTGGTATCTTCCACCATCGTACCCATCATTACGATATGCTCGGTGGCAGTCTGCGTCTCCTCCGCCTGGTAAGTCGCCCCGGTAGCAATTTCCTCTACCGCCTTTTCCACCTGTGTTACCATATCTGCCGTATTATCCGCTTTCTTACTGAGCATTTGGGATTCTTCATGAACCTGCCCGCTCTTGTCCGCAATCTGCCCGATTAACGAAACCAATTCGTTTTTCAGCCTTGCCACGGAAGCGGCCAAATCCCCGATTTCGTCTTTCCTGTTCAGGTATTTCTGGTCCACCTGTATGGTGAGGTTTCCTTTGGATACTTCATCAACCGCCGCAACCCCTGTCTTAATTCCCTTAACAAAATTATTGGCTACAAACCATGCCACAATAATAATGATTACCACCGTAGCAACAATAATCCCAAGCAGCGTAAAGATAATGGAATTAATCACACCCTCTGCCTGTTCCTGGCTCATACCGGTAAATACCATGCCCACCGGCTTACTGGAACCCTCGTCAAACAACGGCACATAAAAAGCAAAGAATTTTTCCCCTACCACATCCACATTCTGTGCAAAATATTCCTCTCCTTTGCCAAGTACCGCATCCACTACCGCACCGGAGGCTTTCGTCCCGACGACGCGGTTCCCGTCCTCTCCCTTTACGGAAGTCATATACCTGGTATCACCGAAAAATACCGTTACTTCCATCCCCGTAGCATTCTTCACATCATCCGCAATCGCATAATGCTGGGAAACGTTCAGTGTCTCCCCCTTCCACATTTCACCGTTCTCATCCACCCGGAACGCTCCCGGTATCCCCGTACTGATGGCATCCCTTGTCGAAATGGCAGTCGCCCGCAGCCCGCTCTGTATCGTATCCGTCATCGCATTGGTAATCGTAACGGAGCCGACAACATAAGTAATCCCACCTAAACAAATCAGCGGTATGATTACCAGCAACAACATCTTCATTCTCAGCTTCATCCCATCTTCCTCCTGTAAGTCATCTCCCATTCTTGCTCTTTGGTATCATTTCCTTCACCTGTACTTATGTACCAAATAGTATCACTATTATATTACATTTTACGGAAAATAGGAATAGGAAAATAAAAAAATAGCTGTTCCATTTTCTGAAAACAGCTATTTTACCACTCATCGGAGTGACAAGACTTGAACTTGCGGCCTCTACTTCCCTAAAGTAGCGCTC
>CANTGP010000295.1 GCA_947653315.1 uncultured Lachnospiraceae bacterium | reverse complement strand
ACCGTTTCTTCCGGTTCGGAAAAGACTGTGAAGGGAAAATACCGTATGGATGGTTTGACTTCAGGAGTTATGCACTGGATGATGCCGTATATAATCTACATTTTGCAGCCTTGGCGGACAGGAAAATATTACAGGGAAGTTTTAACTGTTTATACAGGGATGCGGAAGATTGGAAACGGGCAGTGCTGCAAATGCTGGGGAGTATGGAGTGGATTGGAGGAGAACAGAATGAGGGAAGAAAGGATTGTCATAGAACCATTTAAGTTTATCAGCTATTTGGATTTCCGTTCCTTTAAGGCATTGGAAAACCATGGAATGGTCAGGGTACGGGGAATTGTGGACAGGCAGGATGCGGAACGGTATATGGAGATGGCAAAGGAGGAGCTGCATGTAAAAGTTATTTTGCAGGAAGGGGACATGAATTATGTTTTTTTCCGTGGCATAATCACAGGAATATCGGTGAAGGTGGAAAACGGCTTGTGCATCCTGGAATTTGAAGCAAAAAGCGGGAGCTTCCTGGCGGATATCCATAAACATGTCCGTTCATTCCAGCAGGACGGGACGGAGTTTGGGCAGATAGCCGATACTTGTCTTGCCGGATATCCGGATGCTTCCTGCAATTGGAACATGGGAAAGAGTGAAAAGACGGACGGACTGGTTATGCAGTATGAAGAAACGGATTGGGATTTCCTGAGAAGAATCTGTTCCAAAAGAAATCTTGTCATTTTTCCGGATAACCGTGCGGACGGAATTAAAATCCGAATCGGAATACAAAAAACGGGAATAAGGAGGCTGGAAAGTGAATGCTATTCATTGGAAACGGATTCCGCAGGTGATACTTATGTTGTGACAGACAGGGAGGCAATGGAAATCGGGGAATTTGTATCCTTTCAGGGAATGGAAATGTGTATCTGCAAAGTCATTACGGGGATGAAGGGGAATGAACTGTACCACAGGTATTACCTAAGGCATATAAGCGTGGTAAAGCCAAAGGCGGGGGAAAACAGTAAACTGCAGGGATGCTCCCTGGAAGCGGATGTATTGGCAGTGGAAGGGGATATGGTGAAAGTAAGGATCATGCAGGATGAAAATGGGGATGCCTGCGGAAGCAGATGGTTTCCTTATGCAACTGTATATTCCACACCGGACGGAACCGGCTGGTACTGCATGCCGGAAGTGGGGGACAGGGTACGGGTCAGTTTTCCGGACGGGGAAGAATGGAAAGCATATGCCGCCAGCGCTGTGCATGTGGGAAATAGCCGGGAACGGAATAATCCCGACCATAAATCCTTTATGAACAGACAGCGCAAGGAAGTATTGTTTACGCCGGAATCCATTGTTTTGCGTAATAACAAAGGAATGGAAATAGTGTTAAGGGACGGAGAAGGAATAAGGATTGTCAGTGACAGGGATATCATCCTGCAGGCGGAAAATGAAATCCGCGTTACAAGCAGCGGTTCAAGTATTGCAATGCAGGCGGAAAGCACCATGTCCATGCAGCAGGGAGGAGCCATGCTGAGTCTTGGCGGAACCATTAAAATGACGGGCGGGAAGATAAACATGAATTGAGGAGAGGCAATGGAACGGCTGGACGAAATGAGGGAGAAACTGAAAGAATGGATGTGGGAAAATGCCGGGGGAAGCAGGCAGGAGACGGAAAAGTACCTGCGGCAGCATCCGGGGGAACTTAGTGGGCGGCTGATGGAAAACATACGGCATATTACCAGGGATAATCCAAAGGGAAAGAATAAAATTGCATTGTGCTGTTTGCGCAGCAGCATATTGGACGGGAGCGATGAGCTCTGCCTGCTGACATTTGATACCGTCCCGTTTGTGGACAGGACGGATGAGGCCGTGTATGTTGGCATGCCCGAAATTTTCCGGTATGCAAAAGAAAAGGTGGAAGGATTGTACAGGGAAATGGGCAGAAATTTTATACGTGTCCTTCCATATGAAAAGGAAGAAATGAGGCGGGAATATATGTATGGGTACTTGGATTTTGTTCCGGGATTTCTTTCCCTGATACTGGAAAATGACATACAGGGTATGGAGGTCTATGTGGGTGAGTATATGGGGGAGCTGGTCAGATTATGAAATATTTTATGCTGGTAAGGGGAAAGGATGATACCCATAATCCGCATATTATCCTGCCGTATGGGGTGAAGGGGAACATGGGGATCAGGAACGGGGACTATCGTGTGGCTGAAAGGGTATCCACATGGGAAATCCGGGAAAGCGGCATGACTTTTTTCCCGGATGTAATGGTGGAACCGGTGCTGCTTGTAAAGGATAGAGCGAGAAAAGTAATCCAACTCTTTGCACCAAAGATAAAATATAAGCAAGTTATACTTTTGGGGAACGGGACGGGAACGGCAGAGTTGTATTATCTGCCGTTGCTGTTTCCGTTGGATGGAAAGCAGGAGGGGGACGGAAGGCTGCGGATAGGGCAGTGCCGGGCAGTGGAAGACAGTCCCATTCTGTCCGTTCGGACGGATGAAAACCTGAAAATATTGGCGGGGGTTGAACTTATGGAAGCATGGCTGCGAAGAAAAGTGACGGGTATTGCAGTACGGAATATTAACATAGTGGTTGAATGACAGTGGGGGATGATAATGGGAACCATAGGAGAAGAAAGGATAACGCTGAAACTGGATATACCGGTAAAAGCAATCATAAAGGGAGAAATTATATGCTGTATTGGCGGGCATGCCAGGGCAGGGCTGGAAGTGCTGATTCCGGGGGAAGAAGACGTTGGGGAAATTTCCCGGAAATTAAAGGGCGGGCAGATGTGCATCCATGAGGTTACGGAAGAAGACAGTCTCAGAACCCTTTTCCTTGGATATGTCGAGAGGGTGGAAATTGTTGCGGAAGGGAAATATATAACTGCGAAGATAAACGGGATTTCATATTCTGCCCAAATGGACGGGAAGGAAAAATACTGTTCATACCAAAATACGGAAAGTACATACCGGGATATTGCGGATGAAGTAGCAGGCAGAACACGGAAGGCAACCGTGGAATGGAATGTGGAAGACAGGAAGACGGGAAACCTGTTGGTCCAGTATGGGGAAAGCGACTGGGAATTTTTAAAGAGGGTGGCGAGCCGTTTGGAATGTCCGGTTTTAACAGATGAAAAAAGCAGAGTTCCGAATATCAGCATAGGAATCAGGAGAAAACAGGAACGCAGGTGGGATGCGGAACGGATTGTGGAGTATGAAAAGGGAATGGACAGGGGTTATTACCTGGAGGGCAATGAAAACAAAAAGCGCAGTGATTACCTGTATTATGCCTTTCACGCAAGGGAGAATTATGATATATGTGACTGGTTTACCATTGACGGAAATGTTTTTTTCATCGCACGCAAATCAATTTTTTTTGACAAAGCAGAATTAAGTTTTTCTTACAGACTGGTGAAAGAGCAGAGGTTAAGGGTAAACAGGATACATAACCGGAAATTAAAGGGAATAACACTGGAAGGGACCATAGTCAGGACAGAAAGGGAAAATGTCTTCCTGCAGTTGGATATTGACGAAGCGGAGCGGGCGGAATATGCATTTTGGTGGGAACCGGTTTGGGGGAACATGGTTTACTGTATGCCGGAATGCGGGGAACGCGCTGCAATACGTTTTCATGCGGCAGATGAGGGAAATGCAAGTGCGGGATATGCCGTAAGGGGCAACGGCGGCTGGGAAAAGAACCCAAAGGGGATGTGCCATGGATTTGGACAGTACCAAAACAGGGTGTTTGAAACGGAACAACAGAAGCAAATGGGGTTAGTCCCGGACGGAATTTCTCTTAAAAACCGAAGCAGGGAAACACCGGAAAATCATGTGGAAATCAAGGATAAAAAAGGGATAAGCGTTTGTACGGATGGGGGCATTCGTTTAGCGGCATCCGGCAGGATTATTTTTTACGCCAAAAGGGTTATATCTTCCGCGCCGCAGGAAATTAGGTTACAGGGAATGGACTCAAGTATACAGATAAACAGGAATTTCAATGTTTACAGTCCAAACGGGATTGAACACTGCGGGTTGGATGGTGACATGCGGAAACCGGTTGTAACAAATTCTTATAAAGAAAGTCGAAAGTGGGTAAATAATTACCATGCGCTGGCAGCCATTCCTGCCGGTAATTTCGGGAATGACTGTGGGAAGACGGATGCATTTACTTTGGCGGCGGTTCCGTCTACGGCAAATGGCATGGCGACATATGCAATGTGTGAAATGATGGAGGAGAAGGAAATAGATGAGACAAGTTTTCCCCAAGTATTTGATTCCATGGAAGTGAGAACCATGAATGGGGGATTTCCGCCGCCGGATTTGGATGACGATGTGTTGTAAGGGGGACAGTCATGGAAGAAGAAAAATTTTTCGATTATGGAAACTACATACAGGA
>CANTGP010000294.1 GCA_947653315.1 uncultured Lachnospiraceae bacterium | reverse complement strand
ACGCAGAACGCATCTATTATGACAAGAAGCGCGAGTGGAATAAGATTATTGACAGGGGAATGTCCGCAGACTTCTCATGGCACGTATCCGCGAAGAAATATCAGGAAATGTATGATTGGCTGATTGGCTAAAAGGACGGAACGGTTTATGTCTGAAAAGAATCATGCGTCTCAAAAAAGCGGTAAAAGAGACGGTTTTATCATGCAGGCAGGCATTTTGGCAGCGGCATCGATGATCTGCAGGATTATCGGTCTGCTGTACAAAAGCCCGCTGACCGGAATCATCGGGGATGAGGGAAACGGGTATTATAATACGGCGTATAATATTTATACCATTATCCTTTTGGTATCCTCGTACAGCATTCCGTCGGCAATCGCAAAGGTGCTGGCACAGAGACTTGCGCTGAAAGAGTACCGTAACGCACAGCGTATTTTCAAATGCGCTTTGGTTTATGTTATGGTAGTCGGAGGAGTGGCAAGTCTTGTGTTGTTTCTATGGGCGCCTGTTTTTGTCATGGGAAATTCCGTTACGGTACTGCGCTTTTTTGCCCCTACGATTTTCCTGTATGGGCTGTTGGGCGTGCTGCGCGGATATTTCCAGGCGCACCGCACGATGCTTCAGACTTCTTTTTCCCAGATTTTGGAACAAATCCTGAATGCGGTGGTGAGCCTTGGGGCCGCATACGGACTGATGCGGATGGCGGCGGCACGGGAGCAGGACGGCAGCATACAGGCAATGTACGGAGCCATCGGGAGCGCCCTGGGAACCGGCTCGGGCGTGCTGGTTGCGCTGCTTTTCATGACGGGGGTCTATCTGTTAAACCGGAAGATGATAGCGCGGAGGATTGAAAACGACAAGTCGAAGACGGAAGAATCCTATGGGGATATTTTCAAGATGATGATGGCGGTGGTAACGCCGTTTATTTTAAGTACCTGCATTTATAATTTGACGACTTCCTTAAATCAGACCGTATATTCCAAGATGATGGTGCATATCAAACAGATGGATGAGGTGACGGCAACGGTTATTTACGGGATTATGGCGGGGAAAGCGGTGACAATCGCCAATATTCCCATTGCCCTTGCTTCGGCGATGTCTTCTGCCATCGTGCCGACCATCGCTTCCACATATGCGCAGGGGGCAGTGAAGCAGACGAAGAAGAAAGTGGCCTCGGCAATCAAGGTGACGATGCTGATTTCCATTCCGGCGGCGGTGGGCATCGGGGTATTGGCAAAACCGGTGATGATGGCGCTTTTTCCGCAGAGGGATTCCCTGGAGCTGGCTTCCGGGCTTTTGATGGTATTGGCGGCTACGGTGGTCTTTTACGGGCTTTCCACCCTGACCAATGCGGTGCTGCAGGGCATCGGAAGGGTAAACACGCCGGTCATAAATGCCGTGACCGCACTGGTGGTGCAGACGGCGCTGCTCGTGCCGCTGCTTTATTATACGGAAATGGGGATTTATGCGGTGGCAGCCGCTACGGTGGTATATTCGCTCCTCATGTGTATCCTGAACAATTTGTTCCTGCGTAAATATTTGAAATACAAACAGGAAATCGACAAGACCTTCGCCCGCCCCATGTTTGCGGCAGCGCTGATGGGGGCGCTGGCATACGGGGTGTATGTGATGGCATCCGATTTGCTGGAATTAGTCATTCCTTCGGAGTATTTCGTAAACCTGATTGCCCTTGGCGCGGCAGTGGCGATGGGGGGATGCCTGTATTTTGTGCTGGTGATTAAGCTGCGGGCGGTGCGGGAAGCGGACTTAAAAGCAATGCCGAAGGGGCATGTATTCCTTAAAATTGCGAGGAAGCTGCGGTTGTTGTAGCGTATGCGTGCCCTAATAGTTCAAATTCTTCCAGGAAAATGCAGTTTTTCAGCGTCCCTTCCAAAATCCCGTTTAAACAGGTATGGTAATCCATCCAAAGAACCGATTCGATTTCCGATTCCTGCAGGGTGAGGGCAGAGATATCCACGGGTTTTTCATACAGGTAAACGGCGCTGTATTCGTTGTCACGGAACGGTTTTCCCCCGAATTCCATGCGGACGTTGACCTGCCGGAAACCGAGGAAACGCAGGTCTTCGGGGGTGGCGGTGATGCCCAGTTCTTCCTCCAGTTCGCGGAGGGCGGATTCCACATAGCCGCATCCGGCGGGGATATGTCCGGCGGAGGATATGTCATGGCATCCGGGATAGCTTTCCTTTGTCCCGGCGCGTTTTTGGAGCAGGACGTCAAAACTGCCGGCAGCGTTGGGGCGGGTAATCCATACGTGTGCGGTGCGGTGTCTGTTTCCGTAGCGGTGTACAAGGGAGCGTTCCCGGACTTTTCCGGTAGGGTTTCCTTCCCCGTCCACGAGGTCGAGGATTTCCATGGGTGTGGCGTTTAATACCGCTTCCTTTAAAACGTTTCCTTCGTATTTCAGTTTCAGGCAGAAAAAAGGGGCATTTTCTTTCAGGAGTTCAAAGAAAACCAGGTCTCCTTCCCAAAGTTCCAAATCCGCAATGGCGTCTTTTTTTACCCATTCCAGCGTTCCTTCGCTGCATTCTTTTAAGGTTCCGGTGAAAGCGTCTGCCGTGTACAGGCACATATGGTAGTCGGTGATGCCGTCGCACTGAAACGTGACGATGCCGCGGAAGCGGAAGGAGGTCAGCGTCAGCCCGGTTTCCTCATAAGTTTCCCTTAACAGGCAGTCGTCGGGGCTTTCCCCGCTTTCAAAATGGCCTCCGATGCCAATCCATTTATCTTTGTTGATGTCTTTTTCCTTTTTTACCCGGTGGAGCATCAGGTAGGAGTCTTCTTTTTCGATGTAGCAGAGTGTGGTCAGTGTCATGCGCGTGTTCCTCTTTTTCGTGTAAAGTCATGGATTTCCGGTATTGCACGGGTCTCCGGTATTGCATGGGTTTACGGTTTCCGTGGATGATTATACCATGGCGATTTGTTTTTCGCAATTACCGCCGGTTATGCCCGTAAAACGACCGGCTGTCGGAAAACGGTGGATGCCCGCCGTTTTTTTCTATATAATGTGGGCAGAAAGGAGGAGAGGGGATGCAGATTGAGATGAAAGTGGATCCCTCCTGTACCGAACCGAAAATCATAATCGTGACGGCTGCGGTAACGGAAGATGTCCTGAATATTATGAAGAAACTGACCGGGGATATATCCCCCGTTATTTCCGGCAGCAGGGACGGGAAACTGGAGGTGCTGGAACAGGAGGATTTGATCAGGATTTACGCCAATGCCGGAAAGGTTTATGCGGTGACGGATAAAGGGGAATATACCCTGCGGCTTAGGCTGTACGAAGTGGAAGAACGGTTGGATGTCCATGGATTCGTCCGTATTTCCAATTCGGAAATTATCCATTTAAAAAAAGTGGATCATTTTGATTTGGGGTTTACCGGCACGATTTGCGTGAAACTGGTTGACGGCACGGCGACGTATGTGTCCAGACGTTATGTCGCCAAGATAAAAAAGGTCTTGGGAATCGGAAAGGAATAAAAGAAACAGGAAAAAACAGGAAAGAAACAGGAAAGAAACAGGAAAAAAACAGGAAATAAAATTCTTAATAAAGAAAAAGGAAATCGGGAGAATAAAGATATGGAAAAACAAAGTCGATTCGGAAAAAAAATCATTTTACGCGGCGCTCTGGGTTTCCCTTTGGGGATAACCGTCGGATATGCCATTACGATAGTCCTTTCCCTTATTTGGGCAAACGGGTATTATGCGCCCTGCGTGCCGGAACTCATTTCGGTTATGGGGAATGAAATCCGTGCGGTTATTTTGCAGGCGTTGCTTTGCGGACTGCTCGGGACGGGATTCGGGGCAGCTTCCGTAATATGGGAAGTGGAGCATTGGGGGATTGTGAAACAGACGGGAATATATTTTGCGGTTGTTTCCATGGTTATGATGCCGGTTGCCTATGCCGCATATTGGATGGAGCACAGCCTCGGAGGATTTGCCGGGTATTTTGGGATTTTTGTTTTTATCTTTGCCGTGGTATGGGCGGTTCAGTTTTTTGCCGGGAAACGGGACGTGAAAACGTTAAATGAACGTTTGGCCCGGACAAAGGACGGCGGAAACGGCTGAGAAAAAAAACAGAGGTAAAAATTACCGTAATAATAATTTCATCTCCGCTAATACTAACATCAAGATAAGTGATAAAGTTCCTGCTTAATCCGGATGCGGAAACGTGTTTGGGGTAAGCAATAAAAGAACGGAAATTGCTTATCTCAAATATAGATAGCGAAAGCTCGAAATTATAAATTGGAGGTGAAAGAAGATGGCAAACAGCAAATCTAATAGAGTAGAAGTTCCTGAAGCTAAGGCAGCTATGGATCGTTTTAAGACAGAGGTTGCATCTGAGTTAGGCGTGAACCTGAAGGAAGGTTACAACGGTGACTTGACTT
>CANTGP010000293.1 GCA_947653315.1 uncultured Lachnospiraceae bacterium | reverse complement strand
ATGGTATTGCCCGCGTACATGGACTTGAGAATGCCATGCAGGGTGAGCTGTTGGAATTTCCCGGCGAAGTATACGGCATGGTGCTCAACTTGGAGGAGGACAATGTAGGTGCGGTTCTTCTCGGAAGCCATAAGAATATCAACGAAGGCGACACCGTAAAGACTACGGGGCGTGTGGTTGAGGTTCCGGTAGGCGACGTAATGCTGGGACGTGTCGTAAATGCCCTTGGTCAGCCGATTGACGGAAAAGGACCCATTCAGACAGAAAAATACCGTAAGATAGAAAGAGTTGCATCCGGCGTTATCACGAGAAAGTCGGTAGATACGCCGTTACAGACAGGTATCAAGGCCATTGACTCCATGGTTCCCATCGGAAGGGGACAGAGGGAGTTAATCATCGGCGACAGGCAGACCGGTAAGACGGCGATTGCCATCGATACCATTATTAACCAAAAGGGACAGGGAGTAAAATGTATCTATGTTGCCATAGGACAGAAGGCTTCCACGGTTGCCACCATTGTGAAGACACTGGAAGAATACGGCGCCATGGCTTATACCACCATCGTGGCGGCTACTGCCAGCGAACTTGCACCGTTGCAGTACATCGCTCCTTATTCGGGCTGTGCCATCGGTGAGGAATGGATGGAGAACGGGGAAGACGTACTGGTTATTTACGATGACTTAAGCAAACATGCAACGGCATACCGTACACTTTCCTTGCTGCTTAAGAGACCTCCCGGGCGTGAGGCATATCCCGGCGACGTATTCTACCTTCATTCCAGGCTTTTGGAGAGGGCGGCGCGTATGAGTGACGAATACGGCGGAGGTTCCCTGACGGCGCTTCCGATTATCGAGACGCAGGCGGGCGACGTATCCGCCTATATTCCGACCAACGTAATTTCCATTACCGACGGTCAGATTTACCTGGAAACGGAAATGTTTAATTCCGGGTTTCGTCCGGCCGTAAATGCCGGTTTGTCCGTATCCCGTGTGGGCGGTGCCGCACAGATTAAGGCAATGAAGAAAATCGCGGCTCCGATCCGTACCGAGCTGGCACAGTACAGGGAGCTGGCAGCATTCTCCCAGTTCGGTTCCGAATTGGATGCCGACACGAAAGAGAAGCTGGCACAGGGTGAACGGATCAAGGAAGTATTGAAACAGCCGCAGTACCAGCCGATGCCGGTACAGTATCAGGTTATCATTATCTATGCGGTGACGAACAAGTACCTGCTGGATATTCCGGTAGAGGACATAACCCGTTTTGAAAAAGAGTTCTTCGAATTCCTGGATACCAAATACGCGGACATTCCCGGCGCAATCGCAGCGGAGAAACAGATTTCCGATACGACGGACGAGGCTTTAAAGAAAGCCATCGGTGAATTCAAGGCGCAGTTTAAAAAATCATAAAGGATGCCTGCGGGCAGGGCGTAAACGTGCCCCGTCTGCGGTAAGGAAGGACAGGTAACGGTTATGGCTTCAATGAGAGATATAAAAAGGCGTAGGGGCAGTATCCAAAGTACGCAGCAGATTACCAAAGCCATGAAACTTGTTTCCACCGTGAAACTGCAGAAGGCAAAGCAGCGTGCAGAGCAGTCCAAGGAATACTTTAACTGCATGTACGAAACCGTGGTATCCATGCTTGCCAAAGCGGGAAATATCAATCATCCGTATTTAAAGGCGGGCGATTCCTCGAAGAAGGGGATTATTGTCATCACCTCCAACCGTGGGCTTGCCGGCGGATATAACTCCAATGTAACGAAGCTGATTACGCAGGGCGATTTTAAGAAAGAGGACGTGGAAATATACGTAATCGGTAAAAAAGGACGGGAAACCTTCCAACGGCGCGGTTACAGCATCCGTGAGGATTACTCCGATATCGTGGAGGAACCGCTCTACTCCGATGCCATGGAAGTGAGCAAAAAAGTATTGGATGATTTTGTAAACGGAGAAATCGGTGAAATATATTTGGCTTATACCGGATTTAAGAACACGGTAGTCCATGTGCCGACCCTTTTAAAACTGCTTCCGGTGGAAGTGGCGGACAAGGCAGGCAAGTCCGGTGTGGAAGATGCGCAAAAGGGCGTGGCGCCGATGAATTTTGAGCCGGAGGACGATGCCGCTTTGGATTTGATTATTCCGAAGTATGTGACCAGTCTGATCTTCGGCGGTTTGGTGGAATCGGTGGCCAGCGAGAACGGCGCAAGAATGCAGGCGATGGATTCGGCAACGAGCAATGCGGAGGAAATGATAGACCATCTGACCCTGATGTACAACAGGGCTAGACAGGGTTCCATCACGCAGGAGCTGACGGAGATTATTGCCGGGGCGAATGCAATTTCGATGTAAAAATAGAGAAAGGTAACAGGGAAGAAAAGATGGCAGAGATAAAGAATGAGATGGGTAATGTCGGTAAAGTTACCCAGATTATCGGTGCTGTGCTTGATATTAAATTTACCGGCGGCGAGCTGCCGGAGATTAACGAAGCGATTAAGATTCCTACGAATGACGGTGGGGAGCTGATTGTGGAAGTATCGCAGCATCTTGGTGATGACACTGTCCGGTGTATTGCCATGGGTTCTACCGACGGGCTGGTAAGGGGCATGGATGCAATTGCGACCGGTGCGCCGATTACGGTTCCCGTTGGCGAGAATACATTGGGAAGGATTTTCAACGTGCTGGGTCAGCCGATTGACAATAAGCCGGCTCCCACGGATGTGGGGCATGAGCCGATCCACAGGCCGGCGCCCGCATTTGAGGAGCAGTCCACGGCAACGGAACTTTTGGAGACGGGCATTAAGGTCGTTGACCTGCTTTGCCCTTACCAAAAGGGTGGTAAAATCGGTCTGTTCGGCGGCGCCGGTGTAGGTAAGACGGTGTTGATTCAGGAGTTAATCCGTAATATCGCTACCGAGCACAGCGGTTATTCCGTATTTACCGGTGTTGGGGAAAGGACGAGGGAAGGTAACGACCTGTACCATGAAATGATGGAATCGGGCGTTATCGACAAAACGACGATGGTATTCGGTCAGATGAACGAGCCGCCCGGAGCGAGAATGAGGGTAGGTCTTACGGGACTGACCATGGCAGAGTATTTCCGTGATAAGGGCGGTAAGGACGTGCTGCTGTTTATCGATAATATTTTCCGTTTCACCCAGGCAGGTTCCGAGGTGTCCGCACTTTTGGGCCGTATGCCCTCGGCGGTAGGGTACCAGCCGACGCTGCAGACGGAGATGGGCGCTTTGCAGGAGCGTATTACTTCCACGAAGAACGGTTCCATTACATCGGTACAGGCCGTATATGTGCCTGCCGATGACTTGACGGACCCCGCCCCGGCAACCACGTTTGCCCATTTGGATGCGACGACGACGCTGTCCCGTTCCATCGTGGAGCTCGGTATTTACCCGGCAGTGGATCCGCTGGAGTCCAGTTCCAGGATTCTTGATCCCCGTATTGTGGGTGAGGAGCATTACCAGGTAGCCCGCGGCGTGCAGGAAATTCTGCAGAAATATAAGGAACTGCAGGATATCATTGCCATCCTCGGTATGGACGAACTTTCCGAGGAGGATAAATTGGTGGTATCCCGTGCGAGAAAGGTACAGAGGTTCCTGTCCCAGCCGTTCTTCGTTGCCGGACAGTTTACCGGACTGGAAGGTAAATATGTACCTATTAACGAAACAATCCGCGGCTTTAAGGAGATTCTGGAAGGGAAACATGACAACATACCGGAAAGCTATTTCCTGAATGCAGGGAGCATTGACGATGTACTTGCCCGTGTAAAATAGTACAGAAAGGGCAGGGTGACATATGGCAGATGAAAGAAATTTCCGATTAAAAGTAATTACGCCGGAACGGGTTTTCTATGACGGTGACGTAAACATGGTGGAATTTAACACCACCGAAGGGGAAATCGGTGTCTATAAAGGGCATGTCCCGATGACGGTCATCGTAAATCCCGGAATCCTGACGATTTCGGAAAGCGACAGGGCGCGGAATGCGGCGCTTCATGCGGGTTTCGTGGAGATTTTGGAAGATAAGGTGACGATTCTTGCGGAAATCATCGAGTGGCCTGACGAGATTGACAGGAAACGTGCGGAAGAAGCAAAGGCGCGCGCGGAGGAAAGACTGCGCATCAAGGCGCCGGAAACGGATATTCTCCGTGCGGAAGCGGCACTTAAGAGGGCGCTTGCCCGTATCAATGCCGTTTCTTAACAGATGTGGGAAAAAGGCAGCAACGTGTGTGATTCACGGTGCTGCTTTTTTATGCACACGGGCACCCCAAGGAAGATGCCAGCAAAGCTGGCGGGTGCCCGGCGCGCGAGTAGGGAAGATGCCCTTCCCTACTCGATTGCACAGTCCCGCGCAAAGGAATATGCCTTCCCTGCCTGATTTCCATAAGCAACATGCGCCCGCTTTCCGCATATGAT
>CANTGP010000292.1 GCA_947653315.1 uncultured Lachnospiraceae bacterium | reverse complement strand
GGATGCCCATTTCAGTCCGAGGCGGCATGGATGCCGCTTGAGGACGCCCGTAGCCTGTGAAACACTTTCCCATTCTGCTTAGAAACCACCAGCCGAAAAAAGTGCACGGAAAACCGGGACAGGCAGTTGCGCTGCTCCCGGTCACTAAAAAAACTCACGCACGGGCGTCCGCCCCCAATACAACATTCAGGCTGCACTGTTACCAAAAATTGGTTTCCATGCAAAAAAACAGTTGACAACCCGCCAATTAAAGAGTATTCTATGACTACATTTGACATTTCGGATTTTGGAATTACCAAAATTAATAGAAATCGCTGTCAAAAAAACATAAAACCAAAAATAGAGAAGAAAGAAAGAAAGGAGGCTAAAATGATGTTTATGACGAAACAGAAAAACTTTACACATATTACCACACAATTACATCATTCAAAACAAAGAATTGCCTCCGGGACTTCGGAAATACCGAACAGGACGGACAGGAAATAAACATCTTTTTGGCATTTTTCTGACTACTGCTGCTTATTTCCTATTCCAAATTGACTGACAGCCGGTGCGATTCTTCGCAGCGGCTTTTTGTTATTCCGGCTGCCGGAAACCATTTCTCCGGTATCTTTATCCACAGGTCTTACAAATATCCCCGCTGCACGAAACATATAGGAACATCCGCTTTTGCGGGCTACACATTATTTACGGAAAGGGACAGGATCACAACCATGAACCACAAAAAAATCTCCACTTATTTATGGGAACAGCGCTTCCCTTACCTGATCGCCATATTATCCATGGTACTCAGCGTATTTTTAGACTTAATTTCCCCGCAGCTTACCAAACGGATCATTGACGACGTCATCGTCGGCGGACAGCTCCACAAATTAAATATCCTGCTGGCAGGCATTTTGGCGGTGGGCATCGGGCGGTTCTTCTTCCAATACATAAAAGAATACACCTTTGATGTCACCGGCATTAAAATCACGGCAAAGATGCGGCACCACCTGTTTGACCATATCCAGTCGCTCAGCGCGGACTTTTTTGACCGCACCAACACGGGGGAACTGATGGCGCGCTTAAAAGACGACATCGACCGCATCGGCGACGGGCTCACCTTCGTCGGGATGTTAATGATGGAGGTCATCATCCATACTTCCATCATCCTCTTTTTCATGTACCGGCTGGACGTAAGGCTTGCGCTCATCCCCACTGCCGCCATGGTCATCGCCGCTTCCGTCGCCATTGTCATGGAACGGAAACTGGACAGCGTATACGAAGCCATCAGCGAGGAAACCGCGGCCTTAAACACCATTGCCGAGGAAAACCTCGCCGGGGTGCGCACGGTCAAGGCTTTTGCACGGGAAAAATTCGAAATCAGGAAATTCCTTTCCCACAACCAAAAATATTATGACCTGAATATGCGCCAATCCAAAATTTTCGTGACCTATTATCCGTACCTTTCGCTGATTACCAAACTGCTGCCCCTTATCATTCTGTTAACGGGCGGCGCGCTGACCATGCGCGGGGAACTGTCCCTTGGCTCCCTGGGCGCTTTCGTGGAATACTCCATGAACATCGTATGGCCCATGGAAATGCTGGGATGGCTGACCAACAGCTTTTCCGCCGCCGTCGCATCCAACAGAAAGCTGGAAAAAATATATGCCCAAACCCCGACCATCGTGGAGAAAGAATCCCCCACGATTTTGGAACAGGTACATGGAAACATCGAATTTTCCCATGTCAGTTTTTCCAAGCTGGACGAAGGCGCAACCGTACCTTATGAAATCCTAAAGGATATTTCCTTCACGGTAGGGGAAGGAAAGTCCCTGGGCATCATGGGAGCCACAGGCGCAGGGAAAAGCTCCATCATCCACTTGCTCCAGCGCTTTTACGATACCACACAGGGAAGCGTCCGCATTGACCATGTGGATGTCCGGGATTTAAGCCTGAAGCAGTTGCGCGGCAGTATCTCCCTTGTGATGCAGGACGTCTTCCTGTTCTCGGATACGATTACGGAAAACGTAAAAATGGGAAAAAGGGAACGTTTGGATGCCCATGCAGTTATGCGCGCTTCCAGGGACGCACAGGCGGCGGACTTCATCGAGCGCATGGATAAACAGTATGACACCGTCATCGGCGAACGGGGCGTCGGGCTGTCCGGCGGACAGAAACAGCGTATCAGCATTGCACGGGCGCTTGCCAAGAAAAACCCCATCCTCGTTTTGGACGACTCCACCTCCGCATTGGACATGGAAACGGAGCAGTTAATCCAAAATACCCTGCGCCGGTTGGAACACACAACGAAAATCATCATCGCCCACCGCATCAGCTCCGTGATGCACGCCGATGAAATCATCGTACTGGAAAACGGCGCCATCAGGGAACGGGGAAACCACGAAACCTTAATGGCGGCAAAGGGGCTCTACTACCAGACCTATGCCGCACAATACCAGATAAACGAACCCGAAGGAGGTGTTACCGATGCCCATTAATTCCTTTAAAGATGACGAACAGACCGTGGAAACCAGCAAACTTGCCACATTAAAGCGACTGCTGTCCTACCTGCTCGCCTACCGGAAAGAAATCTTTTTCGTCCTTCTCATTATGGCGTTCTGCGTCGTTGTATCGCTGCTCAACCCATTGATTATGGAAGCCGCCATCGATGCCCATATCGCCGTAGGGGACATGGAAGGCCTGTTCCGGCTGATTGCCTTTGCCCTGCTCTTAAACATCCTCATGATCGCAGGCGTGAAAATCCGTATGTACATCATGGCAAAAGTCTGCAACAAAATACTGGTAACCATCCGCCAGGAATTGTACACCCATATACAAACCCTGGATTTCCAGTTTTTTGACAGCCGTCCCACGGGGAAAATCCTTGCACGGATCATCGGCGACATCAATTCCTTAAAAGACGTGCTGTCCAACTGCGTGACGACGCTGATTCCTGATTTCATCACCATCTGCGCCGTGGTCGCCATTATGTTCGCCAAAAACCCCGTACTGGCGGCGGCATCCTTACTCAGCACGCCGCTTATGGCAGTCTGCCTTTGGATGATTCAGGTATACTCCCATAAAAGGTGGCAGATATTCCGCAAAAAATCCTCAAACCTGAACGCATTTATCCACGAGGATTTATCGGGTATACGGATTATCCAAAGTTTCCGGGCAGAAGAAGAAACCAAACAGACTTTCCGGGATTTGGTAAAGGAGCACCGGGAATCCTTCAACAGCGCGGTCCGGCTGAACGACTCCTTCGGTTCCGTCATCGACCTGTGCTGGGGAATCGGTACGGTCATGCTCTATTTTACCGGTATCCGGATTTTAGGGACCGACCGCGTTTCCGTCGGAATGTTTATTGCCTTCGGCAGCTATATTTCCATGTTCTGGCACCCCATTTCCAACCTGAGCAACTTCTACACCCAGCTCATCACCAATATATCCGGTGCGGAACGGGTCTTTGAAATCATGGATGCCAAAGCGGAAATCACCGATGCCGGGGACGTCACCGTCATCCCGCCCATTACGGGGGAAGTCCGTTTCTCCCATGTTACGTTTTCCTACGACGGCAGCACAAATGTCCTTGACGATGTGAGCTTCACCATCGCCCCCGGCGAAACCATTGCCCTGGTAGGACCTACCGGAGCGGGTAAAACCACCATCGTCAACCTCATCAGCCGTTTTTACGACGTGCAAAAAGGTACCGTCCGCATCGACGGCCATGACGTCAAGAAAGTGAGCATCGAAAGCCTGCGCCGGCAAATGGGAATCATGACGCAGGACAATTTCCTCTTTTCCGGCACCATCCGTGACAATATCCGTTACGGAAGGTTAGACGCCACCGATGAGGAAATCATTCAGGCCGCCAAAGCGGTAAACGCCCACGATTTTATCATAAAGCTGGAAAAAGGATACGATACCGAACTGGCAGAACGGGGCGGCGGACTCTCCGCCGGACAGAAACAACTGATTGCCTTCGCCCGCACCATGGTCTCCGATCCCAAGATTCTGATTTTGGACGAAGCCACCTCCAGCATAGACACCCGGACCGAGCTTATGGTACAGGCAGGCATCGAAACACTGTTAAAAGGAAGGACTTCCTTCGTGGTGGCACACCGCCTTTCCACAATCCAAAAGGCGGACCGGATTTTCTACATTGACCAGGGAGCCATACTGGAACAGGGTTCCCCGGCGGAACTGATGGCGAAAAAGGGGCATTATTACCAATTATACATGGCACAGTTCCACTGTTAGTTACTTTGCAACGGTTCAGCCTGAAATGTTGTGTTGGGGCACGGACGCACGGACGGTAGTTTTTCGCGGGGCAGCAGTGGGATGGCATGTCCCGGATTTTCCGTGCTTCGTTTCCGGCGGGAGTTTCTTAGCAGAATGCGGATACCCTAAGGGGAAATGGGCAAGGATGCCCATTTCAGCCCGATGCGGCATGGATGCCGCT
>CANTGP010000291.1 GCA_947653315.1 uncultured Lachnospiraceae bacterium | reverse complement strand
TCCGGTCGGCTCATCCGCAAGGATAATGGCGGGTTTCGCCGCCAGCGCCCGCGCGATTGCCACCCGCTGCTGCTGTCCGCCCGAAAGCTGGTTCGGCAGTCTGTCCGTTTTCCCGGAAAGCCCCAGCGTTTCCAAAATATTTTCCAAATGTCCCTGATCCGCCCGGTTGCCGTCAAGCTCTATGGGCAGTACGATGTTTTCATATACGTTAAGCACCGGTACGAGGTTATAGCTTTGGAAAATAAAACCGATTTTCCTGCGCCTGAAAATCGTCAGTTCATCATCCTTCAGGGAAAAAATATCCTTTCCGTCCACTTCCACGGTTCCCCCCGTAGGCCGGTCCAGCCCTCCCAGCATATGCAGGAGCGTGGATTTCCCGCTCCCCGATGTTCCGACAATCGCCGCAAATTCCCCGTCCGCCACCGATAAATCGACACCGTCCAGGGCTTTGACCGCCGTTTCATCCTGTCCGTAATATTTTCTCAAATCCTTGGTTTTCAATATCTCCATGCCTGTCATCCTACTCCTTTCCTAACCGTACTCCCATGCCGGAGCGCAGTTGCGGCAGCCACCGTTTTCCTTATGCGCAGTACACATCCCCCGGAGGTTTTTGCTTCCCGGGGCACGCTTTTTCCGTGAAACAGAAAATAGTGTGTGCCCTTTTCCCTTTGCACACACTATCCTACCACCGAAATCTTTCCGTATTCTTTCCAAAATGTTTCGGTTTTGAAAGATTTATCATTCGTTATACACCACGCCTTGGCAAAAACACGGAGAACACGCTTCCTTCCCCGGGTTTGGAAGCCACCCGGATATATCCGCCTTCCCTTGTAATAATCTCCCTCGCCAGGTAAAGCCCGATGCCCACGCCCTTTTCCTCACTGACCGCCGGGGAACGGTAGAACCGCCGGAAGATTTCCGCCGTCTCCCCTTCGTCCATCCCAATCCCCGTATCCGCAATATCGATGCGCACAAACAGTTCATATTCCTTTGCCGAAATTCGGACCGCCCCGCCTTTTGGCGTGTATTTCACCGCATTGTCCACCATGTTTCCCAGCGCTTCTTCCGTCCACTTCCGGTCAAACAGCGCCGTAACGTCCGTTACCTCCCCCACCGTAAACGCAATTCCCTTCTTTTCTGCCGCCGTGCCGTCCAGCCCTTCCAAAAGCTCTTTTACGCTGTTTTCCTTCCGCCGTACTTCCACAATCCCGTTTTCCAGCCTCGATGCTTTTACCAGCGAGGAAACGAGGAATGCCAGCTTATCCGCCTGGTTTTCCATTTGGGACAAAATCCCCTGCACCGTGCCGTCCAAATCCTCCCTTTCCCGCAAAAGCTGGGTATAAAGCAGGATATTGGAAACCGGCAGTTTGGTTTGGTGGGAAATATCGCTGACCAACGACTTCACCCCGTTACGCTCCTCCTCCCGCTGTCTGCCAATGGTTTTCTCCGCGGATAAAAAACGGTACATCTTCGTCTCCAGGCGGGAAAGTTCCGATTCCGTGAACTGCTCCTCCCGGAACGTATGGCAGATTGCGCTGTCCAACATTCCGTCCAAACGTTTTAACAGCCGTTCCGTGCGCACATACGTTACTGCCGCCGCCAGCATAACAAGGAAAAGCATGACGGCAAGGACAAAAACCACGGAAACCGGAAGCGTCACCCCGAAACCGGAAAGCCCACCGTCACTGCGCATGCCCTTCCCCCCTTTCCCATACATAACCGATGCCGTACACCGTCCTTACCGGAATGGACGGCAGCTTCTCCCGCAGCCGCTTCACCGTCACGGAAAGGGCATTACCTTCCACAAATTCCGCCTGTCCCGACCAAATGCGGTCAATGAGCATTTCCCGCGAAAGCGTCATCCCCTGATTCTTCACCAGTAATTTCAACAACTTCTGTTCCGTTTTGCTCAGTTCCACCGCCCTTCCGTTATCCTTAAATTCCATCGCCCCGAAATCAAACCAAAAACCGTCCTGACAAAACACCTCCCCGTCCGGCGCTTTCCGCCGCATCACGGCATTCACCCTTGCCCGCAGGACCGCAAGGGAAAAAGGCTTGGTCAGGTAATCGTCCGCCCCCGTCTCAAGCCCCGCCACAATATCGATTTCCATATCGTTTGCCGTCAGGAAAATAATCGGCACCCGGCTCGTCCGGCGCACCTCCCTGCAGAAATCCAGCCCGCTCCCGTCCGGCAGGTTCACATCCAAAATCATCAGGTCCACCGTCCCGTCCAACAGGGCGCGCGCCTCCTTTACCGTATAGGCAGACACGGTCTGCTCCGTGCCGAATGAAAGGGCTATCCCGTTATTTAACGCCTTATCGTCTTCCACTATCAAAATACGCATACCGACTCCTTTCCCACTTCTGCCCCTGCAGTTTCCCGCATACCCGAATGTCCCGTGCACAGCCGCGCTTTCCGGCATTCCTCCCTGCACGGAAACCGATGCTCCGTTTTCATCATAAGTTACGGATTGATTTCTGTCAACGGAACAGTTATACTGGTCACGGAGACCTGAAAAAAGAAACAGCCGTTCCCTGCAAAGGAGGAATTTTCCATGGGGAAAACCACAACCTTATTCCTGACGTTTTTAAAAATCGGCGCTTTCACGTTCGGGGGCGGCTACGCCATGATTGCCCTGTTAAAAGAAGAATTTGTCTCCAGGAAGCATTGGATTACGGAAGACGATTTTTATGACATGGCGGCGATTGCCGAATCCACGCCGGGACCGGTCGCCATCAACAGCGCCACCTACATCGGCTATCGGACTGCCGGTTTTTGGGGCGCCCTTGTCTCCACACTGGCGGTATGCATCCCCTCGTTTCTTATCATATACCTTATTTCCCTGTATTTCGATGCATTTTTGCACCTTACCTATGTGCAATATGCATTCCAGGGTATCCAGGCAGGCGTCATCTACCTGATTTTTTCCGCAGGAATACAAATGGCGGCAGGCATATGGAAAAAGAAGAACCGCTTGCACCGTCTTATCCTGTTTGCCGTAGCCGGTACTGCAACGGCTCTTTCCCTGTCCGCCGTCCATTTCTCCACCCTGCTTTTCATCCTTGCCTGCGGAGTCATCGGCGTGTCCGCCTACCTTGCCGGACTCCTGCACCACACTGACACGACGCGGAGGAAACCATGATTTACCTGAAACTTTTTTTACACTTTTTCAAAATCGGCGCCGTCTCCTTTGGCGGCGGATACGGTATGCTCCCCCTGATGCGGGAAACCGTGCTGGACAACGGCTGGCTGACGGAAAGCCAATTCTTAAGTTTCATTGCGGTATCCGAATCCACGCCGGGACCGCTCGCCGTCAACATGGCTACCTTTATTGGTGCATCCCAAGGAGGCATCGCCGGTTCCCTCCTCGCCACCCTCGGCGTCATCATGCCCTCCTTTTTCATCATTTTGGTCATTGCGGCGCTCATCCAAAACCTCTTAAAATACGAAGGCGTAAAAGCATTCCTTTCCGGCATCCGCCCCTGCATTGCCGCACTCATCCTGACAGCCGCAGTGACCATGGGATTCCGCATATTTTTCGGAATTACGGATATCCGCAACCGTATGTCCGCAGATTACCGGACCATAACGGTTTTCCTTCTCCTGCTCCTTGCCGGCTTCGCCTCCAAAAAGAAAAGGGGGAAGAAACTTACTCCCGTGGCCATACTGGCTCTTTCCGCAGTGTTTGGGATTGTGCTGCAGCTCATCTTTTCTTATTCCTGAGGGCCCCTTATATCTTCAAATCCAAATTTGCACCAATCTGTGTCCTGTTTTTGACATCGGTTTTGTCTGCACCATCTTTCTTCTCTGATTTTTCTTTCTTTTCGAATGTTTCCTTCTTTTCGAATGTTTCCTTCTTTTCGAATGTTTCCTTCCTTTCCAATTTTTCTTCCTTCTCCGATTTTTCCTTTTTCTCCGATTTTTCTTCCTTCTCCGATTTTTCTTCCTTCTCCGCCGCCTTTTCTTTCGACTTATCCATCAGCTTTTGGATATTTTCCCTTCTTTCCTCCCGAAGCCTGTCGCTCATGTCCAGCATAAAATCATTTCTGACACAGGCAATCTCACGGTATTTTCCATTTTCATCGATATAACCATGGCGGTATACAAGAGTCCATCCACTGGCTTTATTCATACCGTCAATCAGCTTTGTGGCTGACTCAACGCCCCTGATCAGTTCTTTCATTTCCTTTTCTTTTTCCGGGTCATTGCGCATTTTCTCCAAAAGCTGCGAATTGAGCGTCAGCGTTTGCCCGCTTTTAGTTGTTGAATAAGAATTTCCAACCTTAAACTCCACGCTTGGAACAAGTTTCGCCAATTCATTTGCATACTCTGCCGTACTCTTGGATTTACTGTCCCGTATTGTTTCCTGCGCTTTCCCTGTTTCCATCTTTTCCGCGCCATTTATGGCACGGACGCCTGCAGCAGCGCTTCCCGCCATACCATTTGCCTCATAGCTGCC
>CANTGP010000290.1 GCA_947653315.1 uncultured Lachnospiraceae bacterium | reverse complement strand
ATGTAAAAATAGTAGAGAAATAAACTTATTTTTTAGCCTGCTCTTTCAAAAGGTCGTTATACATTTGGTCGGCATCTTCGCCTAAATACCGGAAGGTTTCCAAACCGGAGTATTGCGAGAGGTCGGGAAAAGCGATGGGGGAGTTGCGGATATCGTCTTCCTCAATCAGTTCCCTCGCGGCATCGTTGGGCGTGGAATAAGTAATGTATTCGAAATTCATGAGCGCGATGTCGGCCCGGCACATGAAATTGATGAACTTTTCCGCATTTTCCTTATTCGGGGCGTTTTTGGTAACGACCCAGGAATCAATCCACACGTTGGTGCCTTCTTTGGGAATGACATATTCCAAATCCGGGTTTTCACGCTGGGTGTAAATGGCTTCGCCGGAATAGATGACGCCGATGGCGGCTTCGTTACCGATCATTTTATCGCGCACCTGGTCCACCACATATGCCTGTACCAGCGGTTTCTGTTCGATTAAGGCATTCTTTGCGGTTTCCAGCTCGGCGGCATCCGTGGAATTCATGGAGTAACCGTTCCATTTTAAAGCGACCATGAAAGCGTCGCGGACGGAGTCCTGCATCAGGATATTATCCGCATAGGTTTCGTCCCAAAGGACGCTCCAACTGTCAATCGGTCCGTCCACCATCGTTTTGTTGTAAAGGATACCTACCGTTCCCCAGCAGTAGGGGACGGAATATTTGTTTTCGGGGTCGAATTCTTTGGACTTCTCCCAATACTGGCTGCCGATATTGGCCTTTGCATTGGGAATATTGTTAAAATCCAGCTCTGCAAGAAGGTCATTTTCCCGCAGCTTTTGAATCATGTAATCGGAAGGGCAGATGACGTCATATTCCGCCGCACCGGCTTCCACTTTCGGGTACATGATTTCGTTGGTTTCAAATTCGTCATAGATAACCTTGATCCCGGTTTCTTCTTCGAACATTTCCAGCGTTTCAGGGTCCAGGTATTCTCCCCAGTTATATACGATGACTTCCCCGTTTGTGCCGGAGCCGCTTCCCCCGCATCCCGTAAGCGGAAGCAAAAGTACCGCGGATGCGCAAATAACAGATAAAATTTTTTTCATAATTCCATTCTCCTCATTTATTTGATTTCTTTTTTGTTTTTTCCATACCTGCCTAAATATTCTGTTTGTCAATTTTTTCTTTCGGCGGCCGGTTTACCAAAAACAATAGCAGCAGAACCGTCAGGAAAATAATGGTGGACAGCGCATACATTTCCGGTTTGATTCCTTTTTTCACTTCGGTATAAATTTTGGTGGACAGGGTGTCCACGCCGGCGCCTTTGGTGAAATGGGTGATGATGAAATCATCCAGGGACATCGTAAACGCCATCAGGTAGCCGGACAGTACGCCGGGAAGGATATCGGGAAACACCACTTTGAAAAAGGCGCGAAGCGGCGAAGCGCCCAAATCCATGGCGGCCTCGTAAACGCTGGCATCCACCTGCCGGATGCGCGGCATGACGCACAGCATCACGTAAGGGATGCAGAACGTAATGTGCGACAGCAGGATGGTGCCCAGTCCGAACTTAAAGCCGAAGCTGATGAATAAAAGCATCAGCGAAATTCCCGTCACGATATCCGCGTTTAGCATGGGGATGTTGGTAATGCCCATGACGACGGCCCGCTTTTTCCTGGTCATCCGGTTGACGGCGATGCAGGCGGCGGTGCCGATGACGGCGGCGGCAAGGGAAGCCACAAAGGCAATGAACAGCGTATTCCAAAGCGCCTGCATGATTTCCCGGTTGCCGAAAAGGGAGACATACCATTTAAAGCTGAAACCGCCCCATTTTGTCCGGACCCGGCTGGCATTGAAAGACAGCAGGATCAGGGTCAGGATGGGGGCGTATAAAAAGAGGAAAATCAGCCCGATATATATTTTTTGCGCCGTAGTTTTTACGGCGTTTTTTTTCCCCGTTTTTGTCATAACATGCTTCCCTCCCCGTTTTTGTCAAATATGGCGGAAATGACCATGTTGAAGATGATGAATATCATCAGTACAATGGACAGACCGCTTCCAAGGTGCCAGTTGCCCGCCTGCGTGAATTCCTCCTCGATGACGTTGCCGATTAAGAGGATTTTGCTTCCCCCAAGCAGTTTGCTGATGACAAAAGTAGTAAGCGCCGGGACAAATACCATGGTGATGCCGCTGATAATGCCCGGTATGGTGAGCGGAAACGTAATTTTAAGGAAAGTCTGTATTCCGTTCGCCCCCAAATCCCGCGCCGCATTTACCACGCTTGGATCGATTTTTACCAATGCATTGTATATGGGCAGCACCATAAAGGGCAGGAAGTTGTATACCATGCCAAGGATGATGGCGGCAGGGGTATTAATGAGGTTTAACGGGGGCAGGTGAAAGAACCCCAGTATTTGGTTTAACACCCCGTTTTTTTCCAAAAGCGTCTGCCATGCCAGTGTCCGCAGCAGGAAATTCATCCACATGGGCAGGATAAATACCAGTACGATAAAGCTGTGCTGGTTTACGTTCATGTTGGCAAGAATCATGGCGAGGGGATATGCCAACAGGAAACATATTAAGGTGCTTACGACGGAAAGCCCGATGGAAAGCCAAAGCGCCTTGGCGTGTTCCGCGCCCATGATTGCCGCCACGTTCGCGATGGTAAAGGCGCCGGTTTTGTCCGTCAATCCGTAATAAAATACCATGCCAAGGGGCACGAGTATGAAGATTGCCGCCCATACCAGATAAGGGGCGGACAATAGTTGGCCGGTTCGTTTTTTATTCTTCAATTGCGGCAGCCTCCTCGTCTTCGGATTCCGGTTTGTTCATAATCTGGATATTGAACGGGTTTACGCGGATGCCCACATTGGTACCTACGGGAAACATCTGCGTGGAATGCACCAGCCATTCAAAACCGTTTGCCATGACTTCCATTTCATAATGGACGCCTTTGAAAATCAGGTGGGAAACCACACCCTGTATGGTTCCGTCCCCCGGCTCAACCAGTTCCACGTCTTCGGGGCGGATGACCACATCCACGGGCTTGTTTTTTCCGAAACCGGTATCCACACAGGCAAATTTCATGCCGAGGATGGACACCAGCTTATCCTCAATCATAAGGGCGTCTATAATGTTGCTGTCGCCGATAAAATCCGCCACAAAAGCATTTTCCGGTTCGTTGTAGATGGTTTCCGGCGTGCCGATCTGCTGGATATAACCCTGGTTCATGACCACAATGGTGTCGGACATGGTAAGGGCTTCCTCCTGGTCATGGGTAACATAAATAAACGTGATGCCCAGTTCGTTTTTCAGCCGGATCAGTTCATACTGCATATCCTGCCGCAGTTTTAAGTCCAAAGCACCCAGCGGTTCATCCAAAAGAAGTACCTTCGGTTCGTTCACAATGGCCCTGGCGATGGCGATACGCTGCTGCTGGCCGCCGCTTAAGGAATCGGGCATACGTTTTTCATAGCCTTCCAGGTTCACTAACTTTAAGGCATATTTGATTTTATCCTCTATGTAGCTTTGGGATTTGTTTTTTATTTTTAATCCGAAAGCGATGTTTTCCGCAATGTTCATGTGGGTAAAGAGCGCATACTTTTGGAAAACCGTGTTAAGCTGCCGTTTGTTTGGCGGGAGGGTAGTGATGTCCTGCCCGTCAAAAACCACGCGTCCCTTATCGGGAGTAACGAAACCGCCCAAAATGCGGAGGGTAGTGGTTTTGCCGCATCCGCTGGGACCTAAAAGAGTCAGGAATTCGTTCTCATGTATACTTAAATCCAATTCATCCAGTACCAATTCACCGTCAAAGGACTTGGAAATGTCAAGTAAATGAATCAGTTCTTTTTTCATGGCAGTGACCTCCGGTATATGTATCTTTGATTCTTTCCGATTCTTAAAAGATGTTTTCGTCCCGTCCAAAGGAAACGCCCAAGCCCAATCAAAAACTGGGGGGCGTGCTGACCCATAGGATAACGGCGCCGGTTTTGGCGTTCGCCGTGATAAAATGGGTGGTGTCGGGACGGAAGTAAAAAGATTCCCCTTTTTTTGCCCTTACTTTGCGCTTGCCAAGCTCTATGGTGATGCTTCCCGACAGCACATAGCCGAATTCCTCGCCCTCATGGGGATTGTCAGGGTAAGTGGAGCCGCCCGGCTTTAAGGTAAGGCGGATTGGCTCCATGATGTTTTTCTGTGCATTTGGGATAATCCATTCCACGGTGTTGCCAAGTTCCTCATCCACTTTTTCAAAGTAGTCCGCATCGTGGAATACAATCTGTTCGTCTTCCATGGTTTCGGAGAAAAACTCCTGCAAATCCGTCCCAAGGCATTGCAGGATATCCACCAAAGTGGCAATGGAGGGGGAGGTGAGGTCCCGTTCCAATTGGGAAATGAACCCTTTGGACAGTTCACACCGGTCGGCAAGCTCCTCCTGTGTGAGACTTTTCTGTATTCTTAGTTCTTTCAGGCGGCTGCCTATTTCC
>CANTGP010000289.1 GCA_947653315.1 uncultured Lachnospiraceae bacterium | reverse complement strand
TTGTAGCAGCCATTGCATTAGTTGGAACATATACATTCAAGGACTATAGGAATACCCAAAAACAGCAGAAAGCGGAGGAAATAATATGAATGTTTATACAACTGACAAGATTAGGAATGTCGTTTTGCTCGGCCATGGGGGATGCGGTAAGACGAGTCTGGTGGAGGCAATGGCATATCTTTCGGGTATCACCTCCAGGATGGGGAAGATATCCGATGGGAATACAGTGAGCGATTTCGGAAAAGAAGAACAGAAAAGACAGATTTCCATTTCCACGTCGGTGGTACCGGTGGAATGGGAAGGCGTTAAGATAAATATTCTCGATACCCCCGGTTTCTTTGATTTCGTGGGGGAAGTGGAAGAAGCGGTAAGCGCTGCGGATGCCGCAATTATCGTGGTTTCCGGTAAGGCAGGAGTGGAAGTGGGCACGGAGAAGGCATGGGAGATGTGCGAGAAATACAAGCTGCCCCGTTTTATTTTCGTCACGGACATGGATGTGGATAACGCTTCCTTCCGTCAGGTCGTGGAGGACATGACGGCCGCTTACGGAAAGAAGATGGCGCCGTTCCACCTTCCCATCAGGGAAAACGAGAAGTTTGTGGGTTACGTGAACGTCATTACCGAAACGGGACACAGGTGGCAGGGCAAGGACGTGGTGGACTGCGAAGTGCCGGAGTACAGCAAGGCGAACCTGCAGTTATGCAAGGATACGCTGATGGAAGCGGTGGCGGAAACCAGTGAGGAGTTCATGGAGCGTTATTTCGGCGGGGAAACGTTCTCCGAAGCGGAAATCAGGGCGGCGTTGCGCACGAACGTCATCGACGGCACCATTGTTCCCATGACCATGGGTTCCAGCCTGTTATGCCAGGGTATTTACACGCTGCTTGACGATATCGTGAAATATATGCCTAGCCCGGAAAACAAGGAAATGGCGGGTATTAACTTAAAAACCAATGAAATATTCCAGGCGAATTTTGATTTTGCCAAGGCGAAATCCGCCTATATTTTCAAGACCATCGTGGATCCTTTTATCGGGAAATATTCTTTGGTAAAGGTTTGTTCCGGTGTATTGAAAGCGGATGACCTGATTTACAACAGCGATAAGGACGTGGAGGAAAAGGTCAGCAAACTGTATGTCCTTCAGGGAAGTAAACCTTCGGAAATCAAGGAGCTTCATGCCGGGGATATCGGTGCGATTGCCAAACTGACAGGCGCAAGGACCGGCGATACGCTGTCCACGAAGGCCGCTATCATTAAATACGGCAAGGCGGAAATTTCCACGCCTTATACTTATATGCGGTACCGCGCAAAAAATAAAGGGGATATCGATAAGGTGGCGCAGTCTTTGCAGAAGATGTCCCATGAGGATCAGACGTTAAAGGTGGTAAACGATGCGGAGAACCGTCAGACATTGCTTTACGGCATGGGCGACCTGCATTTGGATGTGATTGCCAGCAGGCTGTTAAACGAATATAAAGTGGAAGTGGAGCTGACCCAGCCGAAGGTAGCGTTCCGTGAGACCATTAAGAAAAATTCCGATGTGGAATACAAATACAAGAAACAGTCCGGCGGCCACGGGCAGTACGGGCATGTTAAGATGAGGTTCTCACCTTTGGGAGACTTGGAGAAGCCTTATGAGTTCAGTCAGGAAGTGGTAGGCGGCGCGGTTCCGAAGAACTTCTTCCCCGCCGTGGAAAAAGGACTTCAGGAATCCGTATTGAAAGGGCCTTTGGCGGCTTATCCGGTAGTGGGCGTAAAGGCGGTACTGTATGACGGTTCTTACCATCCGGTGGATTCTTCGGAAATGGCGTTTAAAATGGCGACCATCCAAGCGTTTAAGAAGGGCTTCATGGATGCCCATCCGGTTTTGCTTGAGCCGATTGCTTCCTTAAAGGTGACGGTGCCGGATGCCTATACGGGCGATGTCATGGGGGATTTGAACAAGAGAAGGGGCAGGGTGCTTGGCATGAACCCGGTTGCGGGCAGGCAGGTCATCGAAGCGGATATCCCGATGACGGGGTTGTTCGGTTACTGCACCGATTTGCGTTCCATGACCGGCGGCAGGGGAACGTATTCCTATGAATTTGCAAGATATGAGCAGGCGCCAAGCGACGTGCAGGAGAAGGAAGTGGCTGCAAGGGCGGCTAAAGTTGCGGAGGGCAGCGACGAGTAGTGAGGCGGGAAGACTATATTTATATAGTTTCACCATAGAAATATGCTTTTTTAGAAGAAGGTAAAGGAACAGGATGCCGTGTTGGGGGATATGGCATCCTGTTTTCCTGTTGCATACAGGCACCCAAAGGAAGATGCCGGCGAAGCTGGCGGGCACCCGGCGCGCGAGTAGGGGAAAGACTTTTTTCCTACTTGATTTTTTTGGGCGCTTGTGTACACAAAAACAGGAAAAACATTCCCTGTTAAAATCTCGAATTCCTGCGGACATGTTCTGTCCATAGTACATTGTAGGGACAGATGGCAATAAGATGCAATTAAGATGTAATTATGATGGGATTTTGATGCATTGGGGTGGTATGCTATGTATGATTGATACGGTAACAGGAAACGGTCCGGTATATGGCGCCGGAAATAGGGAGGAAAAGACGGTATGGGGATGTGGATGAAGTTAAGGCTTAAATTTATGTTCAGGTTTAAATTTATGTTTAGGTTTAAATTCCGGTTTAAATTAAAGCATTTGTTGGGAGGCGCGGTATTTGTATTGTTTTTTTCCATTTGCGGATTCAGCGGCAGGGCGGAGGAAAATACAGTTGCGCTGGAAGACGGGGGATTAAGGGAGGAAATATATGCACAGTTGGGAAAAGAGGAGGGAGAGCCTCTGTATGTGGAGGAGTTGGAGGAACACAAGGGGAAGTTCCGCCTGACCGGAAGGATTTCCATACATAACGGCATGGAACTGGATTTGGTGCGGACTTATTGTGACAGGGAGGATGTTTATGAGTGGCTGGTGGAATTTGCGCCGGATTTGGAGGGATGGACGGAGGAACAGTTGGAAGGATTGGGGGATTTGGAACAGGAAGTGTGGATTTCCGGTATTAAGGACAGGGTGGTTCCGGCCAGCGTCCTGCCTTATTTTACGGGGACGCAGGAACTGTATTTTGACATCCGGGATGTTACGGGCGGGATTCCGGCGGGGACGGAATTTCCGGGTAACGTGAAAGGGGTGTATTTGGATTCCTATGCGTCCGCAAGGTACCATAATCTGCTGGCATGTATGCAGGAATCGGGGGTGGAAGCCTTAACATGCCATGTGGATACCGGCCTGACGACGGGACAGGTGATTTGGCTGGACCAGGTGGCAGGAATGAAACGGCTGGAATCTTTGCATGTGGACGACTGCCGGATTCGGGTAAGGGATGCGGCGAAACTGACAGGAATGAAACTGCGGGTACTGGAGGGCGTGCTGGATCAGGAGACGGATTTTTCCTTTTTGGATGCGGTGCCGTCTTTGGAAAAAGTAACGGGGGCCGTTACGGAGGAATTGGACCTCGGTCCGCTGCTGGAGAAGGAAAATTTGGGGCTGCGGCTGCGTTTTTGCCAGGAAGTAGGGGAATTTGAAGAAGATTTATACCCGGACGGAAAGGTAGTTGCCCGTCAGGAGTGGGATGACTTTTTCGGATGGAAGGAGGAAGGGGAAGAAGACGGGAATTTCCTTGCCGTATACCAGCGTTTGACGGATGAAGGCAGGAAGGTGGAATGCCTGTCCGTGCGTACCTTCTTGAAAGACGGGTATATGCAGGATGTCCGGACATTCCTGCGGGTGACGGACGGGAGGAAAATGACCCTTCTCAATCCGGAGGATGTTGTGGATTCGGAATCTATGATATTCGGGGAATACCAAAGGGACGGTTTTTGGCTGGAGGATATAAATTTTGACGGGGTGAAGGATATTGTCCTGGACAGGGGGAGTTTCGGAAACCAAGGGGCACATTATGAGTATGGGTGGATTTGGGACAGGGAACAGGAAGAATATGTTTTTTGCGAATCTTTTGCGGAAATTGCCAATCCCCGCGCGGATGCCGGACACAAAATGATAAGGAGCAGTTGGCGTAACTGGGCGGCTTCCCACAGTTGGGCAATCTACCGGTATCAGGGCGGTGAATTTTTCTGTGAAAGAAGGATGACGGAAGAAATAGAGGTGTCCGCAGCGGCGCCGGAGGATACGGAAGTGTGGCGTTGGGTGGAGGAAACGAATGAAAACGGAGTGTTCGTGGAGACAAAGAACTTTACCGTGGCACACGTGCCGGGGGAAGAAGACGAATACCCGGAGGAATATTACGGTTTTTTTGATGAAGACAGCTATTGGGGAGAAGGATTCTGATAAAGTAGCATTGAGCTTGAATGTTGTGTTGGGGGCGGACGCCCATGTGTGAGTTTTTTTAGTGACCGGCAGCAGCACAACTACCTGTCCCGGTTTTCCGTGCACTTTTTCCGCGAGCAACGAGTCAAGTAGACGTGC